>NZ_JBGQRB010000017.1:0-42859 GCF_045528645.1 Ruoffia sp. FAM 20857 | reverse complement strand
TTAAAGATGAGAACACAACACAAACTATCGTTGCATAGAGAGACACTTAAACATAGGAATAAAAAAAGAGCCAAGGTGACTGCGTCACCTGGCTCCTCGGTCCACCAACATCAAAAATTCATGAACCCACATAAGCTATCCAGTAGTTTTATTAATTAATTATTCATTGAGTAACTCTTCGTATAAATTAATATAGTCTTGAGCTGGGCCTTTCCAACTAAAGTCACTCTTCATTGCTTGCTCTACTAGCTGGTTCCAAGTTTCTTGATCATTGCGGTAGATATGTAGGGCTAAATTAATTACATCCATCATCGTTTGAGCATTAAATGGCGAGAAGCTGAACCCAGTCCCTTCACCAGTGAATTGATTATATGCCTGAACAGTATCTACAAGGCCACCAGTTTCGTGAACGATTGGTAAAGTCCCATATCTCATGGCCATCATCTGTGATAAACCACAAGGTTCAAACGCACTTGGCATTAAGAACATATCCGAACTCGCATAAATCATTTGAGCTAGCTCGACATCAAACATAATGCAAGAACGCATCTTATCGCGGTAAACTTCTTCAAAATATCTAAACGAGTTTTCAAATTGCTCTTCACCCGTACCGAGTAAGACGACTTGAACATCTTGTTGAAGCAAGTCATTTAATTTTTCTTCAATTAACTGAAAGCCTTTTTGGTCTGTTAAACGACTTACCATTCCAATGATTGGCACATCCGGGTTCTCTGGTAAACCTAAGCGTCGTTGAAGTTCAAGTTTATTCTTAGCTTTCCCTGACAAGTCTTCAATTGAAAAATGATGTGGAATAAGTGGATCAGTTTCTGGATTATTTGAATCATAGTCGATACCATTAATAATCCCACGTAATTTCCAGCGATTATGACGAATGACATCGTCTAATCCTTCACCAAATTCAGGTGTCGTAATTTCATTCGCATAAGTTGGGCTAACTGTCGTTACACGGTCAGAGAAATTAATCCCACCTTTTAAGTAATTTACTAAATCATGGTATTTAACACCGTCATCCGTAAAAGTATTAAAACTTGTCCCAAAGACATTCGTTAGTATATTTGGTTCATAAATTCCTTGGAAGCGAATATTATGAATCGTCAGCACTTTACGAATTGACTTCAAGGTATCCTTCCAATGATATCTATCCACTAGCATGGCTGGTATCATAGCGGTTTGCCAATCATTACAGTGAATAATATCTGGAATGAAGTCTACTACTTCCATCATTTCTATAATAGCAGTTGAGAAGTAAGCAAAGCGCTCGCCATCATCCCACTCACCGTATAAATCGGGTCGATCAAAATAACTTAAATTATCTATAAAGTAGTACATGACATTATCATGTTTCAATGTTTTGATTCCACAGTATACGTTTTTGTTTCCTAATTGAAAACGGAAATGAGAATGCTCCTCTAATTGGCTTTTGTATTTTTCTGGCATCTTTGTGTAATTCGGTAATACAACTCGAATATCAACGCCTTGTTTAACTAATTCCTTAGGTAATGCCGAAGCAACATCCCCTAGTCCTCCAGACTTAAAGAATGGTGCTGATTCAGCTGAAGCAAATAAAACCTTCATTTTTACCCTCCTAGTCTGCTAATACGTGTGAATTTTTACCAATAACTTTTATATCATCGGGTGCTCCAATAATTTTAGCACCTGGTTCCACAACCGTATTCTTATCGATGATTGCATAGTCAATTTGAGCACCTTCACCGACTTTTGTTCCCTGTAAAAGGATACTATTAAGTACAGTAGCATCTTTTTCTACAACCACACGACGGTTTAAAACTGAACGTTTAACTGTTCCTGAAATAAATGTATCACTCCCAACAAATGACTCACTTACTTTTGATTCAGGAGCATAGTAAGTGGGTGATCCGTGTTTTGATTTTGTTAAAATTGGAATGCTCGTTTGGAATAATGAAGAAAAAGTTGGGAAACTTAATAAATCCATATTCGCTTTGTAGTATTTATCAATTGTATCAATATTTGAAGCATAACCAGTATATTCAAATCCGTTTAATGAACAAGCTGTCGCATAATGTTGTAATAATTCATTAAGTTCTAGATAAACTTCGTCTTCAGTGGCTTGATCTAAGATACTTAGCATCTTATCAACACTTAAGAAGTACATATTTAAACCAAGATTTACTTTCCCTGTTTGACTTGGTACAACATAGTTTGTGAATTTCTCAATCTCATCGCCATTAAAGACAATACCATGTGCTAACATTTCATCGTCTGAAACTTGGTTCTCATCGAAGTGTTTGTAAACAACAGTTACACCTTTATCGTTTTGGATATGTTGTTGTCTAACTGCAAGAATATCAACGTTAGCAATAATTTTACTTCCGGCAACAAAGACATAATCTGCATTTGATCTCTCTAAAAATAAGCGGTGGTTATAATAAAAATCTTCATGTTCATGAGATTTTGGATGGTTTTTCTTCCAATCTTGGTGTGAGAAAGTAAATATACCTCCACTGACTTCAGATTGTAAATCCCAAGCAGCTCCTGAACGAACGTGGTCATAAATAGAACGACCAGATTCACCAATGAATAATCCGACAGATTCAATCTTAGCATACGCTAAGTCTGAAAGCATAAAGTCAATAATACGGTAACGTCCTGCGAATGGTAATCCAGCGATAGGACGATTGTTTGTTAAGGGTTTTAGTTGAGTTGTATCTTCTGTTAAATTTATAATTGCACAAATATTATTTTTCGCCATCATTCTTTGGGCCTCCTACCTTATCATAAAATCCAACTACAGCAATTTCATCTCTTGTTCCGACAACTTTCGCTCCGTCTGCGATCACTGCACCTTCACCAATGATTGCGTAATCTATCTCACAGTTTTCTCCAATGACAGCGTCAGACATAATGACTGAATTTGATACTGTAGTACCATGAGAAACGGTTACGTCTTGTGAAATAATTGAATCTGACACTTTACCAGCTACATAACTTCCGTCTACAATTAAAACATTCGAAATTTCTGCATCTTCAGTTAAGAACTGAGCACCCGTTACTTTATTTGATGTGTAGACTCTCCAAGAATTTCGCGTTTCATTTAATGGATGATCAGGGTTTAAATATCCCATATTCGCTTCCCATAGACTTTCAATCGTTCCTACATCTTTCCAGTAACCTTCGAATGAATAAGCAAAACAGTTCTCAGCGTTATCTAAATATGTTGGGATAACATCATGACCAAAGTCTTCTAATACACGGTCTTTAGCTGAATCTTTCACTAAATATCTACGAAGTGTTGGCCAGTCAAAGATATAAATTCCCATTGAAGCTAAGTTGCTCTTTGGCTCTGCTGGTTTTTCTTCGAATTCAATAATGCGGTTACTGTGATCTGTATTCATAATTCCGAAACGTGATGCTTCGCTCATATCAACTGGGATAACCCCAACTGTTAAACTTGCATTATTCTCAACGTGGAAATTATACATTTCACTGTAATCCATCTTGTAAATATGGTCTCCTGATAAAATTAAGACGTTGTCAGGATTTAAAGAGTCTATATAACTTATGTTTTGATAAATAGCGTTCGCAGTTCCTTTAAACCACTTTTCGCCATCTGTACTTGAGTAAGGTTGTAGTATGGTTGCTCCACCATCACGACTATTTAAGCCCCAAGAAGCACCTTTTCCAATATGTTCATTTAACTCTAATGGTTGGTATTGCGTAACAACCCCAACGTTTTTAACTCCAGAGTTAGCACAATTACTTAAAGCAAAATCAATAATTCGATACTTTCCACCAAAAGGTACGGCTGGTTTAGCGATATTCTTCGTCAGGACTCCTAATCGAGTTCCTTGTCCACCAGCTAAAATCATTGCTATCATTTCATGTTTCATTTTACAGTTAGAATATTGTTGATCGTTGGCGAGACGGTTTAACTATGTTAACCAATATTCTATCTCCTTTCCTATTTCTTTACGCCTGAAATACGTTTGGGACGGATGTAAAGGACTGAAGTAGCAGGAATAATCGTCTTAATCGAAAACGGTTGGTCATTTGTGTCGATTGCTTCGGTTTTTAAATCTGCTATCGGGTCAACCCACGCACCACCGAATTCTTTCATTTCTGAATTTAATAAAACTTCATAAGTACCCTCGAATGGAACGCCAATGCAAACATCTTCTCTTTGTACAGGAACGAAGTTACAAATAATTATTAAAAAATCATTTGTTTTTTTACTATGTCTAATAAAGGTTAAAACACCTTCGTCATAATTATCTGCATCTAATACCGTCAACCCATCTACGGAATGATCCAATTCATGCAGTGATTTTTCTTTAAGACCTAAATGGTTTAAAGTACTCATGTAGTGTTGATATTCACTATTGTATTCTCTTTCCAAATCAATCCATTCTAATTCGTTATAGTATCGCCACTCTAAATATTGACCAATTTCATTCCCCATGAAATGCAGTACTTTACCAGGTTGAGCCATCATATAACCATGAATTAGTCTCAATGTTGCGAATTGATTGTAGCGGTCTCCTTGAATTTTACCTAACATAGAATTCTTACCATGTACGACTTCATCATGTGAGTATGGTAGGATATAGTTTTCATTTAACTGATACATGAAAACAAAGGTAATCAATGTTAAATTTTTTGGCCGATAGAGTGGATCCATCTCAAAGAATTTCAACGTATCATTCATCCAACCCATGTTCCATTTGAAGTCAAAACCAAGGCCACCTTCCTCGACACTCTTTGTGATGCCGTTCCAATTAGTACTTTCCTCAGCCATCATGATTGCTTGGGGCCATTCTTCATGAACAACGGTGTTTAATTTCTGTAAGAAATCAATACCTTCAAGCTTAATGTTCGTTCCTTCTTCATTTGGAGTCCACGGCCCTTCATCAAAATCTAAGTAAAGCATATTAGATACGGCATCCACTCGAATGCCATCTATGTGAAACTCTTTTAACCAGAATAATGCGTTGGACATTAAGAAGCTTTGAACTTGAGTTCTCCCTAAGTCAAAATTAAGTGTTCCCCAGCCAACATTATTCGCTTTATTCAAATCTTGGTATTCAAACGTTGGTGTACCATCAAAATATGCTAACCCATTTGAATTTCGTGAATAATGTCCTGGAACCCAATCTATAAGAACGCCGATGCCGTTTTGATGAGCGTAATCGACGAATTCTTTTAATTCATCAATCGTTCCATATCGTCCACACACTGCATAAAATCCAGTGATTTGATAACCCCAAGAGGCGTCTAAGGGGTGATCCATTAATGGCATAAACTCGATATGCGTGTAACCCATCTTCTTCACATAAGGTACTAATGTTTCAGCAAGTTCTTGGAAACTATAACTTCTTCCATCTGTATGTTGACGCCAAGAACTAAAATGCACCTCATAAATTTGTAAAGGTTCTTCTAGTATGTTCTTCTCACGCTGTTTTTTAATCCAACTTGAGTCATTCCACTCATAGTCGGGTAAATCCCAAACAATTGACGCATCTTTCGGTGCCGTCTCGTGTCGGTAGGCAAAGGGATCCATCTTATATTCAATATGTCCGACACCGTTATCAATACCATATTTATAATGTTGCCCCTTTAAATCTTCATTAAAGTATATTGACCAAATGCCGCCATCAATATATTCTAATTCCTTCAAATTCCAATTTGTAAAGTCACCTTGAATAAATACTTGTTTCGCGTATGGTGCCCAAACATTAAATCGGTAACCAATCTTATTGCCGTCTTCAACCCGCTGACTTCCTAAAAATTTATAGGCTTGTCTATGGGTTCCTTGATTGAAAAAATAAATATCCTTTTCAAAATTCGAAGCTTTGGCAAGTTCACTATTCATTTAATCCCCTCCTTATTAGCATCTAGTACTATAGTTTTATTATAACATGAAAGCGCTTTTTTCTGTATCATTCTGTTAACTCCCGTAACAATATTTTGTAATAAAATATATTTAACAATGTTCATATTTTCATTATAACCTATATCTCATTTTTATTTAATCAAAAAATGAAAATTTACATTTTCTTAACAATTAAATTCGTTTATGGCACAAAAAAACCACGAAGAATTAATTCTTCGTGGTTTTATTCGAACGGCGAAATTAATATAATTAATCGAAGTCTCTGTTCACAGCAGAGAGCTTGCTATACTCGTCTTCCCGACGTTGATGTTAGTCAGTAGTATATCACCTTGCAATCTACCTGATCGCTTTTCGACTCATCGCATAATACTATTATATAGCATTATCATTTTTTAGCAATTACTTTTTTAACGAATTTAATTAGATTATGATTAAATCAATTTCTTTTTTTTATTTGTACTCATTAATTTAATTTTATCTTGAGTTTTATTTAATTTATATAGTTAAAGTTTTCATAAAAGATTTTAATTCAGCGATGAAATCTGTTTCATAAATACTTTTTTAATTAATTAATTTTCCCTTTATGAAGATAGGAAACTATATCTACCATTCTTTGGCGGTGATGTGCCAGGTTTATTAGATTAAGATTAAAATAAGTGTTGATTTTTAATTTTAATTATTATACACTTACTTTATCAACAAAAAGGAGGCAAAGTATTATGCAAAAATCTAACCCAAATATTCAATCTAACATTCAGCGATGCTTTGCTATCCAAAATATAGCTTTATTATTAGACATGCCTTAGGATTTTAATCATTAATGATTAGAGTCCTATTCTTCGTGAATACGGGCTCATGTCACATGACGAGCCTGAATAACTCAGGCTCGTTTTTTTGTTGACTATTACTAAATAAATGAGGTGGTAAACGTGGATAGCTTATCAGACTTATCAGATTTATCGGACTTATATATGACTTTAAAATACACAATTTACCAAATTAAACTAGGAGGAACTTAAATGTTCAATTCAATTAGAAAAAAACTTACAAAAATTATTGCTACTGCTACCATTGCTACTAGTGCATTCACACCTACCTTTACAGCTTTTGCCCAGGACGAAGATCCAATTAATCTAGGTGTTATTTATGAATTATCCGGTGCCGTAGCAGCATACGGAATTACACAATCCAACGCGATTAAGATGGCGGTTGAAGAAATTAATGAAGATGGCGGAGTGATGGGTCGTCCTTTTAATATCGTTGAGTACGACACTAAATCAGATGATACAGAAGCTGCCATGATTGCGACTCGTTTAGCAACCCAAGATGATGTTGTTGCAATGATTGGTCCTGCGACAACAAGTCAAATGCAAGCAGCAATCCCAGCAGCAAATGAATATCAAATCCCATTAATTTCTCCATCAGTGACTAATAATGATATTACCTTTGATGACGATGGAAATGTTCAGCCCTTCGTATACCGTTCATCATGGCCAAATTCATTCCAGGGTTCTGGGATTGCTAAATTTGGATACGAAAATATGGAAGCAGAAAAGATGGTCGTTCTATATGATAACTCAAGTGATTATGGTTCTGGGCTATATGATAATTTTGTTGAAGGTTATGAAGGAGAGATTGTCCATACTGAAACTTTCACACCGGAGATGAATGACTTTAGTGCGATTATCTCAAACATTGCTGCTCAAGATTTTGATGCAATTACTATACTAGCCTTTTATCAAACTGCTGGTCCAATTGTTAAACAAGCTCGCGAGTTTGGTATCGATGCTCCAATATTAGGTTCTAATGGATTCGGTAATGATATTATTTATGAATTGGCTGGCGCTGAGAATATGAATAACGTCTACTACGCTTCACTTTACCCTATTCAAGATGAAGACGAATTTGTTGAAAAATACCGTGATCAATTTGACTCAGATCCAGATATGTTTGCTGCTCTAGCTTACGACACAATTTATATGCTTAAGAGTGCCATTGAACAAGCAGGTAGTGATGACCCAGTTGCAGTCAATGAAGCGCTTGAAAATCTTGAAGAATTCTCTGGAATTACCGGCGACTTTATCTTTGATGAAAACCATAACCCGACAAAAAATGTTGTAAATATGATTGAAATTCAAAATGCTGAAGAAACTGCAGTTCATGAAGTGGTCTTTGACTAAAAATAGAAGTACCCAAAAAACCGCTACAAGCTTGAATTCAAGCTTGTAGCGGTTTTTTGGTGTCTTGTTATTTGTTAGACATTACTTCTAAACGGTATCCATCTGGATCTGTAATAAAGAAGTATGTAGTTGAATTATCTGATAAAGATTTCATTTCGGTCATTTCATAGCCAGATGCTTTTGCTTTTTCGAAAGTTTCTTCTAAGTTATCAACACCTAAAGCTAAATGACTGAATCCATTACCGATTGTATAAGTTTCTGAATCGTAATTGTAAGTAAGCTCTAATTCAAAATCACTTCCAGGAACCGTTAAGTATGATAAAGTAAATTTATCTTCCGGAAAATCTTTCTCGCGACTCACTTCAAAATCAAATACACCCATATAGAATTCTTTTGATGCTTTTAAATCTTGTACACGAATACAAGCATGTAGTAATGTTTGTGCCATTCCCTCACTCCTCATTTATAATAAATTAAATATATCAGACAAACGAATGACAAACAAATTATTGGCCTTACATATCCATCGTTGAGAATGCAAATGGTACTAAACCTTCCACACTAGTTTCTAAGACTTTACCATCTTTACGCGTTAAGTATACTGGTGTCTCAGGTTCACAAAATTCGACCATCACTTGACGACAAATACTGCAAGGTGGTAGAAATTCATCTGTATCGCCTGAAACCGCAATCGCTTTAATTGTTTTAGGTTGATAGCCTTGACTGATTGCTGTGAAAATTGCGCTACGTTCTGCGCAATTAGTTGCACCAAAGGAAACGTTTTCAATATTTACCCCGGTAAATAATTCTCCATCATTCATTTCGATGGCTGCACCGACTCTAAAATTTGAATAAGGGGAGTACGAATTAGGCTTAATATTTATTGCTTCTTCGACTAATTTATCTATCTTTTCTTGCTTCATACTAACACCATCCTTTTATTTGTAACTATATTATAGCTTATAATCAGCTAAAATAATTATTTTTTTGTAAAAAAAAGTCTTTTAAGTGAGGATGTTACGCCTCACTTAAAAAACTTTATATATGACTAATTTTCAAATTTATTTCTTAATTGGTCCCCATCAAAAAGGTAATCTTTATCTTCTGTTACTAATACTGGGATACCTACTTGATTCGTTTCTTTTTTATCATTAAAGACAGCTTCATTATCCCGAACTGCCAAGAATTCTTTTAGGTTGGAAATCGATTCAGTGATATTCACACTTTTGAAACGAACCTCTAAACGGTTCAACTCATTTAGAAACGATTTGGTGTCTGGACATACATCACTATAATATAAAATATTGTTTTCCATTTTTTCACTCCTATTTGTTACCTAATTTATTTATACGTTACATTCCTCATAATTTCAACTATTTTGATTTGCTCATCATTCAACTTTTAAGTATAATTGGACAGTGAGTGATAAAATTCGATAGAAAAAACTTGAATTCTATTTAATATTTATTGTCATATTAATGGAGGTAACAATGGAAAAAAATGAAAAAAACGATAACCAAAGTTGGTTGCTTCGTTTCGTAAAAGGTATGTTTGTTGGATCAGGCTTTATTGTTCCTGGTGTCAGCGGGGGTGCACTCGCAGCAATCTTCGGTATCTATGAAAGAATCATTAATTTTTTAGCTAATATTACTAAAAACTTTAAAGAAAATGTTCGCTTCTTTTTACCGGTTGGTATTGGGGCGTTGGTAGGTATTGCCATTCTTTCTTGGGGAATCAGTTATTTACTTGGTTCTTTCGAAGTCATTATTACTTGGTTCTTTATTGGTGCTATTGTTGGAACCGCTCCGGCTCTTTGGGCTGAAGCTGGAAAAGAAGGGCGTGATAGAAAAGATTATATAATTATGATCATCGCTTTTGTTTTCGGTATTATTCTACTTGGTTTTGGGAATCAGCTATTCAATGGTGCGGTTCAACCAAGTTTTATTGCTTGGATGGTCTGTGGTGCTTTAATTGCTTTGGGAATCTTAATCCCCGGAATGAGCCCATCAAACTTTATTCTATATATGGGATTATATCAAGCAATGGCAGACGGATTTAAAACTTTTGATTTGGTTATCATTATTCCAATCGGAATTGGTGGTTTAATCACTATTTTATTACTTGCTAGAGTGATTGAGAAGATTTTCAGTACAAATTATAGTGAATTCTTCCACTTTATCGTTGGAATTGTGTTGGCATCAACTTTAATGATTGTACCTCTTGGTTCAAAATACGCTGTCTTTAGCTTTTTAGAATTCTTGATGTGTTTTGTATTATTCACTCTGGGTGCTCTTTTAGGCTGGTGGATGTCACAACTTGAAAATCGTTATAAGTAAACTAATATTTAATAAAGCTCCTCATTTAATCCTGATATTGGGTTAAATGAGGAGCTTTTTGGTACAGCTGATTATAAGACTAGTTCTGCTTCGACAATTTCTTGGATATATCTTTGTGTATTATTCTCTGCATGCTTAAATGTAATTATGTCTAAAAGCATCGACAGTGCGCTATTCCCTAATTTTTGAGCATTAATATCCACGAATAACTCGTACTTTTCACAAGATTTATAAGACTCATATGCTTTAAAAGTTGCCATTGGAATAGGCTCTTTTCCAGCTGTTTCCCAGCCAGAACGAATCCCCCGAGCAACCAGCTGGTCAGCTATAACCACCCCATCTAATTCGGGCAATTCTAATAATTTTTCAACTAACTGATATCCTACGTTTGATAGGAATTGAAACTCATTGAATACAAGCGACTGATCCACTTCTATTCCATGCTCTTCAAGCGCTTTACGATACCCTTCATATCTTAATTCGATAAAGTTTAACGACTTCTCTCCCCCAACAAAAGCAATCTTTTTCCTGCCTTGCTTAATAATTTGAGAAGTTATTTCATATGACATGCCTTCATTGTCATTATCCACTGAGTTCACCGCCTTAATTGTTGGCGTTCCAATAACAACAAATGGAAAATTAATTTCTTTTAAGAAGTGAATAATTTTATCATTTATTTTTGAATAAAGAAAAATCAATCCATCGACTTGTTTACCAAATACCATAGTCTTAATTCGATCAAGTCTCTCATCTTCCGTATTTCCTGAACTTAAAAGTAATGTATACTTTTCTTCATTCGCCACTTCATTCATACCACGTAATACAGTTGGAAAGAATGGATTTTGATAGAATGTATCTGTATTATCTGGCAATACTAAGCCAATAATACGTGAGGTACTATTAACAAGACTTCTTGCGTTCATATTTGGATAATACTTTAATTCATCCATAATTGTTCTAACTTTTGTCTTTGTCTTTTCACTGATTGATGGGCTATTTGATATAACCCTAGAAACAGTAGAGGGAGAAACTCCTGCTACTCTAGCAACATCTTTTATTGTTACTGACATTTTTACACCTCAATCTGATAATTCGTCCCTTTTACGCAAACGATTGCGTTTTTTTAATTATACTAAAACATTGTCCTTAAAGCAATCACAGTCTGTAATAAAATATTTTAATCGCTTTCATTACGAAAACGTTTGTTTTTTATTTGTTTCTCTCTTATAATGGAATTGTATTAATTATTACATCTCCTTTTCGTTATGTAAGAGTTTTCAGTTATCTTAGCGAAAGCTTTTGCATAACGGAAAGGATACAAGAAAATTATTTTAGTAGGAGGTTATACAATTTGACACGTACAAGTGGTGTATTAATGCACATATCATCATTGCCAGGCCCTTTTGGCATTGGAACATTTGGACAATCTGCTTATGATTTTGTTGATTTTCTAAAAGAGACGAAACAAACTCATTGGCAAATTCTTCCGTTAACAACAACCAGTTACGGTGACTCGCCTTATCAGTCCTTTTCAGCTTTTGCGGGTAATACGTATTTTATAGACTATACTCTTTTGGAAGAAGATGGTTTATTAGAGAAAAATGATTATGAATCGGTCAACTTTGGAGATGATCCCGAAAAAGTGGATTATAGTTTAATTTACAAAGTTAAACGCCCTATCTTAGAAAAAGCTGTGAAACGGTTTATTGAACTGGGTGACTTTGACGATTACTACCGCTTTGAAGAAGCAAATAAGGATTGGCTCATTGATTTTAGTGAATTTATGAGTATTAAAGAAAGTTTCAATGAAGAACCTTGGTATAACTGGGACGAAGCGAGTATTAATCGAGAACCTGAAACAATGAAGGAATATCGTGAGACACTCAGTGATCAAATTAATTATCATAAAGTGACTCAATATTTATTCTTTAAACAATATAATCAATTAAAGAAATATGCGAATGATAATCACATTCAAATTGTTGGGGACATCCCTATCTACGTATCTAGAGATAGTGTAGAAATGTGGGCAACACCTCAATACTTCAAGATGAAGAACAAAGTAGAACCAACGCATGTTGCTGGAACACCGCCAGATAGCTTTTCAGATGACGGGCAATTCTGGGGGAATCCAATTTATGATTGGGAATATATGAAGGAAAATGGCTATGACTGGTGGATTTGGAGATTAAAAGAAAGCTTTAATCTATACGATGTTGTTCGTATTGACCATTTCCGTGGGTTTGAATCTTTCTGGGAAGTTCCTTACGGATCAAAATCATCGGCAGCGGGTCAATGGACAAAAGGTCCTGGCTATGACTTATTCAAACATATTACTGATGCCCTTGGTGAACTAAATATTATTGCTGAAGACTTAGGTTTCATGACTCAAGAAGTTATTGATATGCGTGATAAGACTGGTTATCCTGGTATGAAGATTTTACAATTTGGTTTTAATGGTTTCGAGGATAGTATCGAACTACCTCATAACTACATTCCGAATACTGCAGCCTATGTGGGAACGCATGATAATATGACTGCTCGTGGATGGTATGAAGATACTACGAACCAAGCAATGAGAGACCAGTTAGATTCTTACTTAAACAGACGCTCTGGAGAAAAAATCTCTGAGGCATTAAACCGTGGAATCGCTTCTTCTGTGAGTGATTTCGCCATTTACACAATGCAAGACTTACTCGATTTAGATAATAGTGCCCGAATGAATGAACCATCAACCATTGGGCATAACTGGCAATGGCGTATGTTAGACGGTGCGATTGATGAACCTATTAAAGAGTCATTAACTAAACTCACTGTCGAGTACTTCCGTGCACCTCAACAATATAACCCTGAGCAAAATGAAGAAAATACGGATGAATACGTTGAGTTGGAAGCATCAGACACTAAAGGTGAGTATCACCCAGCACCAGAATTAGATGATGTGGAAACAGATATATAAGAGTTATTAGTGTCTATTTACTTTTATAATCAGTAATATATATGTAGTACGTTACTTAAAATAAATCAACCCATAAAGGAGTTCAAAATGAGTATTTTAGAAAATTATGTTTTAGATAACTTTGATAAGCCGATTCGTGAGTGTTCGGATCAAGAGATGTATAAGGTCTTACTAGATCTTGTTCGTGACAAATCACGTGAATTACCTACAAATGATGACAAAAAGAAGAAATTATACTACTTTAGTGCGGAGTTCTTAATTGGTAAATTATTATCAACTAACCTTTTAAACTTAGGTATTTACGATGAAGTAAACAATGAGTTAATCGCCAATGGTAAAAACATCATGGACATTGAGCAAGCAGAATTAGAACCTTCATTAGGTAATGGTGGATTAGGTCGTTTAGCAGCTTGTTTTGTCGATTCAATTACAACTTTAGGTATTAATGGTGATGGTGTTGGACTGAATTATCATTTTGGTTTATTTAAACAAGTCTTTAAAGATAACCAACAAACTCAACTCCCTGATCCATGGATTACGGAAGAATCATGGTTAATCAAAAACGAAAAATCATATGAAGTGCCATTTAATAACTTTACTCTAAAATCAACTTTATATGATATCGATGTCTTAGGTTATAATAGCGATACTCGAAATCGATTACGACTGTTCGACTTAGATTCAGTAACAAGTGATATTATCGAAGAAGGAACGATTCACTTTGATAAGACTAATATCGAAGAAAACTTAACATTATTCCTATACCCTGATGATTCAGACCGTGAAGGAGAATTATTAAGAATTTTCCAACAATACTATATGGTATCGAACGGTGCGCAGTTGATTCTTGATGAAGCTGTTGCTCGTGGAAGTAATTTACACGATTTAGCAGAATATGCAGTCATTCAAATTAACGATACTCACCCTGCTTTCGTTATTCCAGAAATGATTCGTCTATTAACACAACGTGGTATTGATTTTGATGAAGCCATCCAAATCACTCAATCATTGACAGCATTCACTAACCATACAATCTTAGCTGAAGCTTTAGAAAAATGGCCAATAGATGAATTAGAACAAGTTATGCCAGAAATTGCGAACATTATCCGTGAATTAGATAATCGTAAAAAAGATGAATTCCCTAATAATCACGCCGTATCAATTATTGATGAACACGACCGTGTACATATGGCACATATGGCTATTCATTATGGTTACAGTATCAATGGAGTGGCTGCATTACATACTGAAATCTTAAAAAATTCAGAATTAAAAGCATTCTTTGATATTTATCCGAATAAATTTATTAACAAAACAAACGGTATTACGTTCCGTCGTTGGATTATGGACGCAAATAAAGAACTTGCTGACTTCATTGATGACCTTATTTCAGATGAGTGGAGAACTTCAGCGAATCTAGAACCATTATTAGACTTTAAAGATGATGAAAATGTCCTTACTAAATTGCGTGCAATAAAGTTTAATAATAAACAACGTCTAAGTCATCGATTAGAAACTATGCAAAATGTTACGATTAACGAACATTCAATTATTGATGTTCATATCAAACGTATTCATGAATACAAACGTCAACAAATGTTATTACTTTATATCATTCATAAATACAATGACATTAAGAATGGTAATATTCCAAAAACACCAATTACAATTATCTTTGGTGGTAAAGCTGCAGCAGCTTATACAATCGCAAGAGATATTATCCATGCTATCTTAACTGTATCTGAAATTATCGCCAATGATGATGAGGTCAATGAGCATTTCCAAGTAGTTATGGTAGAAAACTATAACGTAACGCATGCACAGTACTTAATTCCGGCTACAGACATTTCAGAACAAATTTCGCTCGCATCTAAAGAAGCAAGTGGAACAGGTAACATGAAATTCATGCTGAATGGTGCCTTAACATTATGTACTTTAGATGGTGCTAACGTTGAGATTGCCGATTTAGTTGGTGAGGAAAATATCTATATCTTCGGTAAACGAAGTGAGGAAATCGTAGATTTATATGCTACAAATGGTTACAACGCTCGTTCATACTATGAACGCGAAACAATTAAACCGTTAGTTGATTTCTTAATGGATCCTAAGATGCTTGAATTAGGTGACGAAGGTCGCTTATCTCGCTTACATTATGACATGATTAACAAAGATTACTTCATGGCTTTAATTGATCTTGAAGAATTCATTGAAATCAAAGAGAAAGTTTATGAAGATTACGAAGACCACGATACATGGACTCGTAAAGCATTAATAAACATTGCTAAAGCAGGATTCTTCTCTTCAGATAGAACAATTAATGAATATAACCGTGATATCTGGCATTTAGAACAAGAAATTAAAAACGTAAATTAATATAATGTTTTGATACATGAGCAAAAGGGCAATTCCGTTTGGAATTGCCCTTTTTTTGTTCAAATTAAATAACTTTACGTTCAAATGGCTCGATACTAATTCCGTCATTCAATACTTGTTTTGCATATTCTTTTGCTGCAAATAACGAGTGGTCTTTATAATTTCCACATTCGATTGCTATTGTTGCTTCAATCACATCTGCTTCAATAATTATATTTAAGACTTTCTTTAATGCTTCTGCAATCTCTTCTGGACTGTGATCATTCCAAGCAACCATGTAGAAACCAGTAAGGCAACCCATTGGCGAGATATCGATAAGACCTTCGATTTCATCACGCATATGAATTGCTAAGAAGTGCTCTAATGTATGAACAGCACTGGTTGGTAAAGTATCTTTGTTAGGTTGCAGAAATCTTAAATCATACTTCTCAATTACTGCTCCCTTTTCATGCTCTTCTTTACCCGCTAATCTTACATAAGGTGCTTTTACTTTGTTATGATCTAACGAAAAACTTTCTACTTTAGCCATTATCATTGTCCTCCTTGTTTTATATAGACGTATTCTTGTTTTCTTTCATATCATATCTTAACATAACCTAGAATAAAGGTCATTTAAGAAATATTTCAGACAAAAAAACCCAGCAAGCACCGGGGGAGATGCTTGCTGGATTCGGAGATTTTGAATGTTTTAGTTATATTATTTTCTATCTCTCCAAAGTTTTGTATCCCATAAACCACAGAATGGATCTGCTGAGCTTACACCTTTGAATTCAGATTCGCCAGCTAATTTCTTAACTAGTTCTTCCATTGTTACTAACATACCATCGTAAGTATTAATGTATGTACCTACTTGTGGAACGTCAGCTAAATCGAATGGATTTTGAACTGAAACATAAATAGTTGGAATTTCGTGTACATAGAATGGGCTATCTGGAGTACCTTTAGACGCTGGCCAAATAGTACGTTGGATAGTACCACCACTGTTAACATCTCCAACATTAATGATTAAATCATAGTTATCAGTTAAGTTAGCAATTGGTTGTTTCTGAGCATAAACGTTCGCAATAGCTGCTCCACGTTCTTCTTCAGGTAACTTCATGATTTTCTCTTGAGTTGATTCCCAAATTAAAACTTCATGTCCGCGTTCTTCTAATAATGCTTTCAATATGTCAAGTGCTTTTGGTTTATTACCAGCGATCATAGCACCGAATCCACCTTTAATACCTGATACTGGTACTAATAAGATACGTTTGTAACGTTCTGGTCTTACTGGGAATAAATCTTTTTGTTTATCTTTAACTAAAGTGATTGCTTTATCTGCAACTTCACGAACAACTTCTGTGTTAGCTTCTGTTGCGATTTTTGATAGAGCTTCTTCTTTCGGTAACATAATTTCTTCACGTGGAGTATTATGTAAACCAATTTTAGCTTTAAGACCTAAAGTACGATGAATTGCATCGCGTAAACGTTCTTCAGTTAATAGACCGTTTTCTAGTCCTTCTTTCATCCATTGGAAGTCTTCATCTGGATCATTGAAGAATAAGAATAAGTCACATCCAGCTTCAATCGCTGTTGGTCTCATCTCACGACGAGGGAATGAAGCAGTCATCGCTACCATGTGTGAAGCATCTGTTAAGATATTACTGTTTAATCCAACTTTACCACGTAATAATTCGTCTAATAAAGTCTTATTTAATGACGCTGATAAGAAATTATCTTCGTCACGTTCTGGGTGTAATGCCTTTTCTTATTCTGGTAAGTGAATATGTTCAGGAGGGAACTGTCTAGATAATGCACCGGTGGAAAACTTTTTTGGTTTATTGAAGCAAGAAATGTACTGCGGTGAAACAATTGAAAGTATCGGGGAGTTAGAAGCACGAATCAGATCATATATTTACTGGTACAATCACGAATGTATTAATACAAAATTAAACGGCTTGTCACCTATTCAATATAGGTGACAAGCCACTTAGAAAAATATTCGATTAAAGTCCATTTTTAAGGGTCACTACATTCAGTGGTGTTTTTCAAGTTTGTCTACTTTTTATTCTTTTTTCAAGTTGTTTTTCTTATTTTGTGATAAACTTCTGCGGTTCGTTACAATATGAATTCGCATCACATCTTCCGCTAAAATCGGATCCCTACTTTTAATTGCATCCATAATCTCTCTATGCGATACAATCGTTTCCTCTTTGATTCGGTTACTTGTGTAGTAATCATAATAACGAGAAATCGATTGATTAATTATCGAAACTAAGTTTGACATAGCTACGTTGCCACTCATTTCAGAAACTAACTTGTGAAATTCAATATCCTTCTCAATATGCTCATCACTAAATGCGCCAATTTTTTCTTCGATTTCCAAACGTATTTTGTCTAATTCTTCAATTTGCTCGTCTGTTGCATTTGTCGCTGCCAGACCAGCAACACGTGGTTCTAGAAGATACCTAATCTCAAATAAGTCTTCTGTTAGTTTAAGTGTATCTTTTACAAAGCTAAATCCCAGTGGATCATCAACGATTCCTGTATTCTCACTAACATAAGTTCCTGAGCCTTGTCTGACTTCAAGAATATTACGTGATACAAGCGTACGAACAGCTTCTCTTAATGTACTTCGCCCGACATTCACTTCTTCTGCTAACTTATATTCGTTCGGAAGTTTATCTCCTGTGGATAAGTTATTCGTAATAATGTAGTTTAAGATAGACTCACTTGTTTGTTCAATTAAAGACTTAGCAGTCCCTTCCATATTCTTTCCTCCATATCATCTGATGTCTTCTATCATATATTACACTTTTTTTACGTTTTTGCAAATGCTTTCAGTGTTTTTTTATCGGCTTCACATCATTTTATATCATATATGTATAGAGTATTTTGGATTTCTTTACGCATATCCTTTGAGCGCCATTCTTTTACATAACCCAGTGAATTCGTTATGTAAAGCGTTCCTTCCCTCTCAACTTCTCCTCTAAAATGAACATGACCCATAATACTTTTCTCGATGGGGTAATTTTCATATAAGGATAGTAAATCATCTGTAGCAATATAAGCATTAAAAAAATCGAAGACTCTATGAGGTAATGGCATCGTAAATTCTGGAATAGTAATCATATGAGTGACTAAAATGTAGCTTTCAGCTTGTAGTTTTTGGATATCTTTTTCGATGATTTCTGCAAAGTATTTCGACATTTCTGGATCTTCTTTTGGCCATTGGATATATTTCTTATCCTGCCAAGTTACACCTTTATAGCGCCCTTTTTTAATTTTGTCTAAGCTAAATTTTTCTTTATTGTATTTCACATAATTGTACCAAGCTGTATGACCAACTAGACCAACATTATTATTCAACATGATTGGTGATTCGATGAGACATTGAGGATGTTCTTTGTATTGTTTATAGATGTTCATCGTATTTATATCTGCTTTATCTGATGCTCGGTCCCATAAATCATGATTGCCAGGAATAAAATACACTTGAATATTAGTTTGACTTTGTAGTTTTTCAACAACATCCGTTGTTGTCTTGTAACTATTCGTAATATCTCCACCGATAACTAGCGTCTCTATGGTATTCTTCTTAATTATTTCTGACATGGTGTCTAAATAATCTTGTACTTCATAAGTAAAATTATCAACATGTAAATCGGATATAAAACCTATGCGCATGCTTCATTCGCCTCCCTCTCAACAATTTGATAGAATCAAAAAAACGGTTCTTTTTGATATATACATGCTCTATTAAAGCACAGTATATAACAAATTTAGAACCGTTTCCTAATTATTTCTTTGTTATTTTAATTTGATTGTGGCAACTAAATCACCTTTAGATACCGTTCCACTTGCTTTTACATCGATATTTTCAATCACTTCTGCGCCGTTTGTAAACACAATAATCATGTCTTTATCTTTATCATTTGCTTCGAGTTCAGATAAATTAACGTCTGCTATATCGTCACCTTTTGAAACTTGAGTATTCTCATTTACATGAATGGTAAATGGCTTACCTTCTAGAGAAACTGTGTCGATTCCCATATGTAGTAATATTTCTAATTCACCGACTGTGAAACTCACCGCATGTTTTGTTGGGAAAATGTTGTCTACTTGTCCATCTACGGGTGAACTGATTGTACCATTATTCGGTCTAATCGCAAAGCCGTCTCCCATCATCTTTTGAGCAAAAACTTCATCTTGTACATCTTCAATATTGACAAATTCCCCGTCACACATTGCATAGACATTAACTTCTTTTACTACTTCTTTTTTATCTTTCTTCTTAAAAAAATTAAACATAGATCTTTAGCTCCTATTGTTATTCACTTTAATTATACGATTAAAGCGCTCTATTACAAAATAATATCACTTAGGGTAATTTTCTCCCGCCACTTTTATAAACGTCATACCATTCTTGCTTAGTCAAATTAATTGAAAAAGCCTCACTCATATCTTTAATACGTTTAGGTGACATCGACCCAGCAATCGTCTGCATTTTAGCTGGATGACGATTAATCCAGGCAATCACAATCGCTTCTAGTGACACGTTATAGTGTTCAGCTAAATTTTTCATCACCTTAGTCATTTCTTGATAATCAGGATGATTAATAAATAATCCTTCACTCAATGAAACTTGAAACGGCGACCACGGTTGAATCGTAATATCATTTAAGCGGCAATACTCAAGAATGCTTCCATCATGATTAACTGACAAGTCATTCGTCATATTCACATTAAATCCTGCATCAATCATGGGTGTATGAGCGGGTCCAAATTGTAATTGATTGGCAAGAAGTGGACGCTTCAAGTGTTTTTGTAATAACTTGATTTGCCCAGGGTTTTGGTTTGAAACACCAAAATATCTCACTTTACCACTCATATATAATACATCAAATGCTTCTGCCACTTCTTCTGGCTCCATTAAGGTATCGGGTCTATGAAGTAATAGCATATCTAAGTATTCTGTATCCAATCTTTCTAAGATACCGTCTGTCGCCTTCAAAATATGATCTTTTGAGAAATCAAAGTAGCCATCACGAATACCTACTTTAGATTGTAGTATAATATCTTCTCGTCTAACTTCTGAATCTTTAAGTGCTTGGGCGAACAGTATTTCCGATTGACCTTTTCCATAAATATCTGCGTGATCAAAGAGTGTAATTCCTTGTTCAAAGGCCGTATTAATGACTTCAACAGCTTTCTCTTTGGATTCATCTGCCATTCTCATACAACCTAAGCCTAATTGACTGGCTGACAGTTGTGAAGATCCTATCTTAATCTTTTCCATTACAATCCACCTTTATATTTATTGCTTATATTTTAGTTCTCCATTTAAAAATGTTGCTTTTAATTCTAGGTCTTCTCCTACAATTATAAAGTCAGCATCTAAACCTGCTTTAATTTGGCCGCATACATCATCGATATCGACTGACTTAGCTGGGGAGTAAGATGCCATTCTTAAAGCATCTGCTTGAGACACAATGCCCCATTCAAACATATTCCGTACACTTTCATTTAAGCGAAGAATCGATCCAGCTAGATTCCCACCATCTTTCAGGCGAGCTTGTCCGTCTTTTACTACGACTTCAAGTTCCCCTAACATTGATTCACCGTCACCTAAGCCTCCTGCACGCATACAATCTGTTACAAGGACCGTTTCTTTAGGTCCGCGAGCTTTAACTACGACTTGAGCTGCTCCTGGGTGAACATGATGCCCATCACTAATTAATTCTGCGAAGACATTATCTAAGCCTAGTGCTGCCCCAACCATTCCAGGATTACGATGATGAAGTCCACTCATGGCATTGTAAGTATGAACAAATATATTTGCTCCAGCGTCCACGGCTTCTTTCGCTTCTTCATAACTAGCATCACTGTGAGCTAAAGCTGTTTTTACGCCAATTGTGTTTGCGAACTTGATAAATTCTTTTACTCCATCACGTTCCGGTGCAATCGCAATCTTCTTAACTAAGTCTTTCGATAAGTCATTCCAATGTTTTAACTTTTCAATCGATGGATCACTCATATAAGCTAAGTTTTGAGCGCCTTTATACTTTTCAGTAAAGAATGGTCCTTCTAGAAAAATACCGCGTATCTTTGCGCCTGCCACATCTTCATAGTTGTCTCCGATTGTTTGGCATACGTCGTTTAACTGCTCTGTTGGCGCTGTTAACGTCGTAGGTAGCCATGATGTCACACCACACGCTAGCAGTGCTTCTGATATCTCTTTAATCCCTTTGAAATCATTATCCATCACATCATGTCCCACATACCCATGGATATGTGTATCCACAAGCCCGGGTGCAATCGTATCTTCAGAATAATCTAAGATGTCGCCATCCGTTGGTTTCTCTAATGTTATCCCATTGAACTTGCCATCTTCTATAGCTAAGTAGCCATCTTCAATGACTTCGTCGGTTAAAATTATTTTTTTAGCGTGTACATATTGTGTCATGTATTTCAACTCTTCCCTTTTCAATTTACTTATATGATTATCATACCATTTTTTCGATTGAAAATGCCTTTATTTTACATCTATTTATAATAAAACACTCGTTAAAGAATGTATCGGTGACAACTTGTAATTGTGTCAATCATTCATTCAACGAGTGTAAATCTTTTATTTTTTAATTACTTCTTCTGTGTCTACATCAAAGAAATGACCTTTATTCATATTGAAAGCGAGTTCTACCGTTTCGCCAGGTCCATGAGTATCACGTGCGTCTACACGGGCAACAAACGTTGTATCTCCTACTTTCGAGTGAAGCATTGTCTCAGACCCCATTAACTCAGACACTACAACTTCAGCGTTAACACGTGCTTCAGAGTGTAAGTCTAGTGCCACTTGCTCTGCATTAATGTCTTCTGGACGAATACCGAATACGACATCTTTTCCTTCGTAGCCTTTCTCTTCTAATAGACGACGAGCAGGTTCGTATACTTCAACATCAATTTCTTTACCATCTGTGATACGTCCATTTGAATAAGTTACATTAAAGAAGTTCATTGCAGGTGATCCCATAAAACCTGCTACGAACATGTTCACTGGACGATCATATACTTCTCTTGGTGAACCAATTTGTTGAATAATCCCACGGTCCATGATGACAATGCGTGTTGCTAAAGTCATCGCTTCCGTTTGGTCATGGGTAACGTATATCGTAGTTGTGTTTAATGTGTTATGTAGTCTAGCGATTTCAGTACGCATTTGAACACGTAATTTCGCATCTAAGTTTGATAATGGCTCATCCATCAAGAACACTTTTGCGTCACGAACAATCGCACGCCCTAGTGCCACACGTTGTCTTTGTCCACCAGACAAAGCTGCTGGTTTACGCTCTAAGAACTCTGTTAAACCTAAAGTTTCAGCTGCTGAATCGACACGCTTTTTGATTTCGTCTTTTGAGTATTTACGTAATTTTAAACCATAAGCCATATTATCAAATACAGTCATATGTGGATAAAGAGCGTAGTTTTGGAACACCATTGCGATGTTTCTATCTTTTGGCTCAACATCATTCATCACTTCTTCATCGATAACTAGCTCGCCTTTTGTAATGTCTTCAAGGCCAGCAATCATTCTAAGTGTTGTTGATTTCCCACATCCTGATGGTCCGACAAAGACGATAAACTCTTTATCATCGATTTCTAAATTAAAATCAGAAACAGAATAAGTATCATTTCCTGGGTATTGTTTATAAATATTATTTAAATTTATTTTAACCATTATAGTATAGCTCCTTTATTTTTTAGTAGTAGCAATCCATTATTATCCTTTATTTGTTTTGTACATAATGTTCATTAAAGTGTGTTTTCCAATAAACCCACATTAACATGAGAACAAACAATAATCCTTGAACCGTCAACATGGTTGTTGGATTTCCACTGACTAAACCAATCACCATAGCCATGACAGTTGGTAACCCTAAACAATTTAAGACGATCGTTAAAGCTTCAGAAAACGAATTAATATCGTACATATCATTTTTTCGCATAAAGGATAAGAAGAAACTTGATCCTAATACTAAGAATAGCAGACTCACTATTATTAGAACACTTAATTGAATATAATTTGTTAAGATAATCGATGTTCGATTACTCCAAAACCATTGTTGTGACATCAATTCTTTTAAATTCTCTACGTCTTCAACTTCATTCATCGGCTTGTCACCTGTATAAGGTTGATAAAACAGAGATGAGATGTCTTCACCAAAGATAGTCTGATCAGAAGTATAAATAATACCTCCTCGATCACTCAATAATGTTTCAGCTGCTTCGATTGAAGGTGTTAAGCCAATAATGAATTCATCATTTTCTTTAATGATCTTATCTTCAGTAATCATAAGATTTGTTCCGCTATTACCAAGAGTATTTAACTCTTGAACGACTGATTCGTCGATATAATCCATCACTTCAGGCACATAGTTTGTTAAGTATGCGCTAGTTGTTCTACCCAACTGTAATGATAAAGGTATCATCATTAACGAAGCGAGCAGAATCATGACAACTAACTTTTGCCAGTGTATTAAATACTGTCTATGTGTAAAACTTTTTACTGCAGAGAATGCAGTTAAAAAATAATTGATTGGAAATACATGCGCCATATAAATCATTCCTTATCTAACCTTTAGTACCGCCACTCGTTAATCCAGATACAAAATTCTTTTGTAACATAAAGAATAGAATGGAGATTGGAACCGCAATTAAGATTGCACCAGCGGCAAATAGTGCGACACGTTGATTTCGTGTGTCATTAATAAAAGTTTGTAAACCAACAGCGACCGTATATGATTCTTGACTTCTTAATAAGAATCTAGCTAACATGAAATCCCCGAAAGGTCCCATGAATGCCCATAAAGCTTGAACGGCGATCATAGGTCTAACCAGTGGTGTTACAATCTCCCAGAACGTTCTAATATGTCCGGCACCGTCAATTTTTGCGGATTCATCTAAGTCATAAGGTACTGTATCAAAGTATCCTTTCATTAAGTAAGTATTCATTGGAATACCTCCACCAATATAAAGGAATGAAAGGAACCAAAATTCATTAATCGCATCTAATAAGAAAGCCATGACGAAGAAGGCTGTTAAAGCTGCGGTTGTTGGAACCATTTGGATAATTAAAAACATCATTAAACTATTTTTTCGTCCCATAAAACGGTAACGACTGTATGCGTAACCTGCTAAAGTAACAATGGTTACTTGAACAATCATTGTACTGAAGGCTACGATTAATGTGTTGACATACCATCTACCATACATCGTCTCATCGAATAATCGTCTAAAGTTATCTAACGTCCATGTTGCATTTAAATCTAATGAGAAGGACGTGATATTACCTGCCTGAAAGGCTGAACTCGCTGTTACTAAAAGCGGGTACATGATAATAATCGATAAGACAATCATAAATAAATACGTTAAGATCTGTCCGATGAGTCTTTTTGCTTTCGCTGAACCTTTCTTCTTCATAATTATTCATCCTCCATGTTAAATGCATTTGTCCGTTTAAATACAATCAACGTCACACCAATAACGATAAATGATACGATGATTGTTAAAGCAGCTGCAAGTGAATATTGAGGGGAGTTATTCGTCGTCAGCTTGAATATCCAAGAAATTAAGATATCCGTCTGTCCGGCCCCGCCACCCGCACTTCCGGGTCCACCATCATTAAATAGATAGATCATAGTGAAGTTATTAAAATTCCCAGTATATTGAGTGACGAATACTGGAGCTGCTACAGCAAAGACTGTTGGCATTGTGATGTCACGGAAACGTCTAATAGCTCCAGCGCCATCAATTTTGGCTGCTTCATATAAATCTTCAGGAATCGCTTGTAAAATACTTGTCGTCATAACGTAAATATAAGGGAAACCTAACCAACCTTGAATCATAATAATTGCAACTTTGGTCCAATAAGGATCTGTCTTCCAAGCAATTCGTCCGATATCCATGAATGGGATAAAGTTATTTAGAAACGGAATAACTTGGGTGTTAATGGCTCCAACTGAATCGTTAAACATATTCGAGAATGACATAATTGTAATGAACGCAGGCACAGCCCACGGTAATAAGAAAATAACCCCAAAAATACGTTTACCTTTAATGAACGGTTGGTTAGCAATGACTGCTGTGAACACTCCTAAAACAATTTGTAATGTAGTCGCACATAGCGTCCAAATAATTGTCCAAGAGAATACCGATGTGAATGCATCACGGAAAGTACTTAAAGTGAATATATTAAGAAAGTTTTCTAAACCTACCCAACTTAATAATTTTGCCGGTGGCATATTCATAATACTGTAGTCCATGAATGCCATAAATATCGTTACGAGAACTGGGAATATAATTGCAAAGATCATTGCTAAGTATGCCGGTACAATTAATAAATATGGAAATCCATTTTTATATACATTATTAAAAAGTTCACGGAAAGTTTTATTTACGTGAATACCAGAGTTCCAGTGTGACGCCACTTTCTTCGCATCATAAATATTGAATACGTAGAAAAATAAAAATATGATAGTAACTAATACTTGTAGTGTTCCTCGAATCATCATAAATAATGAATGATCTTCCATCGGAGTTGTTCCAAGCGTTACTAAATCATATATGGCTTGAATTCCAAAAACATTTAATTCATAAACGAATAAAATTGCTACAGCTAAAAATAAGATACCTTTGATAATTTGCTTATTATAAAGTTGCCCAAGACCTGGGATAATTGACAAGGCAGCTGCCAATTTCTCATTTTTAATTGACTTTTTTTCTACTTCCATCATAAAGCCTCCTCTAATACTTCCCAAACTAATGATTAAAAAATCTGGCTGGCGTAGGCCAACCAGACATTGTTAGTTAATTTCAGTATTAATAATTTTGTTGAATTGTTTGCGTAATTAACTCAACTGCATCGTTTGCCGATTCTTCTGCAGTTTTAGTTCCGGAAGCTGCATCAAACATTAAACTTTCAGCTCCTACCCATACCTCGGCCATTTGAGGGATATTTGGCATTGGTACTGCGTTTTCATATACTTCAATTACAGCTGCTGTTAACTCGCTGTCTGATTGAGCTGCTTGCTCACGAGCTACTTGGTTCGCAGGAATTTCGCCTAAGCGTTCGTACATAATTGTTTGTTGCTCTTCACTAGTTACCCAGTTTAAGAACTCTTGTGCTAATTCAGTTTTTTCAGTAAAGGCTGAGACTGCCCATGCTTTCCCTCCACCAAATGGTTTGTATTCTTCACCATTAGGTAATGTTGGGATTGTTGTAGTAGCATAAGGAATTCCAGAGTTATTGAAATCATTTGCCATCCAAGGTCCAGTAATTACTGCAGCAGTATTACCTTCCATGAATGATTGGTTAATGAAGTCTGTAGCACTAGTTACGTCTAACATACCTTGTGGCCAAGTGTTTTGGTACCAGTTTGTTGCGTATTCAATAGCTTCGATAGCGCCTTCATTATTTAATCCAATGTCTTCAGTATTTGTTCCATCTTCACCAAATACATATCCACCGTAACCAGCCAATAGACCATAAGTCATATAGAAGTCAACCCAGTTAGTTAAGAAGCCAACGTTACGTCCTTCTTCATCTTCAAATGCGAAACGCTCATCTTGAGAAATCGCTTCTAATTCTTCAAATGTTTCAGGGGCAGCATCTAATAATTCTGTATTGTAGAACATTACTAATGTTTCAATAACAGTTGGCGCTCCATAAATTTGACCGTCCATAGTTACTTGTTGCTGATCTGTCTCATTGTAGCCAGCATCCTCATTCAGAGTCACAGGTTGGATTAAACCTTGCATACCTAATGAACCAATACGGTCATAAGGTGCGATAACTACGTCCGCTCCTGTTCCAGCAGGTCCATCTAATGCTAAACCATCTAATACTTCGAACATATCTGTGTCCCAAACTTCAACACTTACACCATGCTCTTCTTCAAAAGCTTCGATATTTTCAATAACATAGTCATAATGACCAGCGGCAGAGATAATGAGTGTTTCCTCTTGTGCTAATACTTCCTGTGCAGGTAGTAATACACTTGCAGCGACAGATGCTCCTAGAATTGCAGTTGTAGCACCAGTAACAATTTTTTTCCAATCAAATTTCATTGATTTTCCTCCTATTTTTGCGTTTGTGTAAACGCTTTAATTACTACAATTATAATACCGCAATCGTTTGCATTAATCAAGCGTTTTCAACTAAAAAATTCACATTTATTTCATAATTAGTAATTATTCACAAGTAAAGCCAGCGGCGTATTGGCTATATCTAGCTTTCCGTCTGTAATTGTTACTTTTTCATCTGATATTAAATTCGTATATTCGCCATCTGCGACTGGGAAATCGATGGATCCTTCTGAGTCTTTTAAGTTAAATACTCCATAGAAAGTTTGTTGAGCATTTTTATAATTTAAAGTCACTGTATTTGTCTCATTATCTGCTTCAAGTGAATATAAACCATCTAAGGGAACAAATTCTTTCTGAATTTGGGCTAACTTAGCTAAAAACTCGCTAATGTCATGTCCGCTATCCCAAGCAATTGGATCACGGTCAAATAAACTTGGTGTCATCTCGGCTAATACTTCTTGTCCGTTATAAATCAGTGACGATCCTTTTTGCATAAAGGTGAAGGCTGTCCACTGCATTAATTCACTGTCTTTTGGGATACGATGTCTAATTCGTAAGTGGTCATGGTTTTCTAAGTTTCTCATCTTCACATAATTCCAAGGATACGTGTAATCTTGTACTTTAAGACGTTCGATATACGCTTCGATATCAATCTTGCCTTCTAAATATAGTTCAAAATGATCATGAACATCATAGTCATAAGTCATATCAAAGGCTTGATAAATTTCACTGTCACTTAGTGCAATCATATCTTTTGATCTTAATTCTCGAATAAAACCAGGATGGACTGATTCGGATAACCAAATCACTTCTGAATTTATTTCCTCTACGGCTTCACGTGCTTGTAACCAAAACTCAATCGGCACTAAAGGTGCAACATCACATCTAAAGCCATCTACACCACGTTTAACCCATTGTTCTAGTGTTTCAATTTGGTAATTCCATAGGTCAGGATGCTTATAGTCTAAATCGACAATATCACTCCAATCACCGACTCGGTTTCCAAAATGACCTTCGGCTGTTTTATAAAACCAATCAGGGTGTTCATTAGCAAGGATAGAATCAGGCGACGTATGATTATAGACAATATCTATCATAACTTTCATTCCACGATTGTGGATTTCTTCAATTAATTCTTCAAAGTCCTCCATAGTACCGTAATTTGGGTCGACACTGCGGTAATCTTTAATCGCATATGGTGAGCCATCTTCCCCTTTGCGGCTCTCCTCACCTATAGGATACATCGGGAGAAACCAGACGATATCTGTGCCTAAATCTTTGATTCGATCTAACTCAGAAACGACTGCTTTGAATGTACCTTCTTCAGTGAAATTTCTAACAAAGATACTGTAAATTACAGACTTTCTTAAGTTAATACTTGTTTGTTTTGCCATTCAATCTTCCTTTCTTCATTTAGTAAAACGTTTGCATAAAATATACAAAAACAATCCCCTTTTGTAAAGTGAAATGTTAATTAAAATATAATTAACTTGAGTTATAATCTTTACAAAGGGGATGTATGAGTTTGACTATTTTAAATCTTCGAGTGCATGTTCTCTCATTGATTCTTCTAATTCTTTGGCTTGTCTTTCACTTTCTTCTGAACTTAATTCTAACTCTTCAGTAATGATTGCTTGGACTGGGTCAACTAAGGGATGCATCTCATCCGTTCTAAAGAGCATGTAGTTTG
Organism: Ruoffia sp. FAM 20857; assembly: GCF_045528645.1. NCBI lineage: Bacteria > Bacillati > Bacillota > Bacilli > Lactobacillales > Aerococcaceae > Ruoffia > Ruoffia sp. FAM 20857. The sequence goes on along the minus strand of NZ_JBGQRB010000017.1, from coordinate 13,308 downwards.
TCCGTCTTAAGAAGAAGTCTTCACTTGTTAGGTTAGCTTCTTCATGAATTGCATAGAGTAAACTCATCGCATCTTTAACTGGCAATGATAATTTATCTGCATATTCTTTGGCTTGATCTAAATATTCTAATACACGTTTCGCATTCGATCCGTATAAATTCGCTAAGTAATCAGCCTCTTCTGAATTCAGACCAGCTTCTTCATATAATTTAGCAAAGTCTGCGATTGATTTATCCACGCGCATTTTATCAAAATGTCCACCAGACACTTGATACGCTTTGGAATCAATTAAAGTAAATTCTCTATCGGTCTTTTTGTTTAAAGTATCGATAATGACTTTCATCGCGCCTTCGGCCATTTTACGGTAGTCAGTAATCTTACCGCCAGCAAGTGTCAGAAGTCCAGACTCACTAACAGATAAATCACTTCCACGAGAAATTGCGGATGGGTCGTTTCCAGACTCTGCATTATTACGATTCGCGTCACGAATTCCCTTCTCAACTTCGGCTCTTGGTACTCTTCCTTCATTATATTCAGTAAATAATAAAGCTAATTCGTCAAAACTTTCATCTGATAAAGCTCCATTATGCCCACCATTATAATCCAATCCACTGTTTCCTGAAATGAGTGGTCTTAGACCTGCCCAACTCGCTTCAATATCATCAATTGTAATCTTCGCATCTGGAAAACGTCGATTCACAATCTCAAGTAAATACTCAACGTCATGTAAGCTGACTTGAGGGTGTTTTAAATCACCATCATAATCTGTATCGGTTGTTCCAAAATACGTTTTAGTTTCTCTTGGTAGTACGAATACCATTCGTTTGTCACCTTCACCACTATCAAAGTATACGGGTGAATTAACAGGTAGCTTCTTAGCATCGACCACCAAATGAATCCCTTTAGTTGGGCGCATTTGAGGTGTTGTGTCAACTTCCGTATCAAGTGCTCGAATTGTATCACTCCATGGTCCGGTTGCATTAATAACTAACTGACTTTTCACTTTAAATGATTCTTGACTCAACATATCTTTAACAACGACAGACTGAATTCTTTGTTGATTATTATATTCAAAGCCTGTCACTTTTGCCCGACTTAAGACCGCTGCACCATCTTCATGGGCTTGCTTAATGTTTTCAATAACTAAGCGTGCATCATTATTACGATAGTCTAAGTAAAATCCACCGCCAATTAAATTTTCTTTAGCCAAGTTTGGTTGTCTTTCGATAACCTCTTCTCTTGTTAAGAGTTTATTCGCAAAGTCCGTCTCTTCGACACCAGCTAAACGGTCATATAAATCCATCGCCACTTCTAACTCTAATTGAGAAAAAGATGCGCCTGGTTCGTCATATAATGGTAGTAACATTGGATCTGGTTTCGGTATGTGCGGTGCAATGCCTTGAACAACTGCACGTTCCTGAACTGTTTCAGATACAACTTCTACATCAAATTGCTTCAAGTAACGTAAGCCACCATGTACTAATTTCGTTGAACGGCTACTTGTTCCTTCAGAAAAATCTTGCATTTCGAGCAAGGCCGTCTTCATTCCACTCGCCGCTGCTTGTACCGCCAGTCCAGCCCCAGTAATACCGCCACCAATGATTACTAAATCAAATGTATCTGCTTGTAACTGTTCAATTACTTCAGATCTTGAGCGATATGATAGAACTGCCACTACTCATCTCCTCCTTGAGATTTCTTAGCATAATATATTGTTGCGTCTACTGCATTTTCCCATCCTTCATATAAAGCTTCACGATTGTCTTCTGCCATATCGGGTTCGAATGTTTCCCCGACTTCAATTAATTGTTTCAATTCTTCTTGGTCTTTCCAATAACCTACAGCTAAACCAGCTAAGTAAGCTGAACCTAGAGCAGTCGTTTCTAATAATTTTGCACGTACAACTTTTACGTTCGCAATATCAGATTGGAATTGCATTAAGTATTGGTTCATTGCTGCCCCACCATCAACACGTAATTCCTCAATCTCTAAACCAGTATCTTTCTTCATTGTTTCTAATACGTCACGTGATTGATAAGCAATTGACTGTAATGTTGCTTTAACTAAATCTTCTTTAGTAGTACCGCGCGTTAAGCCATAAACTGAACCACGAGCTGCTGAGTTCCAATGCGGCGCACCTAAACCAGTAAATGCCGGCACTAGATATACTTCATCTTCACTTTTTGATTTATATGCCATCTCTTCAGTTTCTGGTGATTCTTTGAATAACTCAAGACCATCACGTAACCATTGAATCGCTGCTCCAGTAACGAAGATCGATCCTTCTAATGCATAGTGCACTTTACCATCAATGGCGTAACCAATTGTAGTAATTAAGTTGTTCTCAGAAGCTTTAGCTTCTTCACCCGTATTCATAATCATAAATGAACCTGTTCCGTAAGTATTTTTAACCATACCTGGTTCAAAAGCCATTTGTCCAAATAAGGCTGCTTGTTGGTCCCCTGCCATCCCTGCGATTGGCACTTCTTTTCCATAGAAATGATATGTCTTAGTGTATCCATAAACTTCAGAGTTTGATTTAACTTCTGGAAGCATTGAGGTTGGAATATTTAATAACTCTAGGATTTCCTCATCCCATTTTAGATCATGAATATTAAATAACATCGTACGAGCTGCGTTTGAATAGTCCGTGACGTGAACGTCTCCACCAGTTAATTTATAAACTAACCATGAATCAATTGTTCCGAATAATAATTCGCCGTTTTCAGCGCGTTCTTGTGCGCCATCAACTTTATCAAGAATCCAACGAACTTTAGTTGCTGAGAAGTACGCATCGATGACTAATCCAGTTTTGCCTTGAATCATATCTGTGTGTCCATCTTTAATTAATTGATTAGCGATTGAAGCCGTTTGACGAGATTGCCACACAATAGCATTGTAGATTGGTTTTCCAGTTTCTTTATCCCAGATGACAGTCGTTTCACGTTGATTTGTGATACCGATGGCTTCAATGTCTTTTGGTTGTAATTCACTTTCAATAATTGCTTTTGAAATTACCGCTTGTACATTGTTCCAAATCTTATTCGCATCATGCTCTACCCAACCACTTTGTGGGTAAATTTGTTCGAATTCTTCCTGGCCACTTCCAACGATTTCACCTTTTTTATTAACAATAATTGCACGTGAACTTGTTGTCCCTTGGTCGATTGACATAATATATTTTTCAGCCATTCATATTCTCTCCTTTTTTAATCTCAATGCGTCTCAAAAAATTAAATTCCTGCTAAAACTAGATTATAAATTAGACCTCCAACGATACCACCAACGATTGGTCCTAATACTGGAATCCAAGCATAGCCCCAGTCAGCGTTTCCTTTGTTTTTCATTGGTAAGAATTGATAAACGATACGTGGCCCTAAGTCACGAGCTGGGTTAATCGCATAACCGGTTGTTCCACCAAGTGAAAGTCCGATGGAAGCTACAATTGCACCAACGACGAATGGTCCAAAACCTGATGATAAGTTATTTGGTCCCATTGCCATTACACCAATCACTAGGACTGCTGTACCAACAACTTCACCAATGAAGTTTGACGTTGTATCACGAACAGCGGGTGCTGTTGAGAATGCGGCTAATTTAGTTTCTGGATCTGGTGTCATATCCCAATGTGGTAAATATTGTAACCAAACAACGACTTGCGCTAACATTGCCCCAATCATTTGAGCAATAATATACATAAATGCTGTACCCCAAGATACTTGTCCTAAGACTGCGAAAGCAATCGAAACTGCTGGGTTTAAGTGAGCTGGACTATAGAAACCTGACACAAGTACCCCTAAAGTTACCGCAAGACCCCAACCAAGTGTAATCATAATCCAACCTGTGTTTTCGCCCTTAGTTCCTTTTAACACATTACCTGCAACAACACCATTACCTAATAATACCAATATAAACGTCCCTAATAATTCTCCTACAAAATCCATCATTGCCTACCTCCATTTTATTATTTGTTTATTTTTAACTCATCAAGCTGTGCTTCAATTACTTCTATGTCTGCCTCTGCTTGTAATAGTGCACCGGCTGTATATGCTCCTTCAACTACTGGAACTTCATATACTTTCACTTCTTTATCTGACATTTCAACTGCCATTTCTAAATTCATCTTTGCACTTCCAAGATCAAAAAACGCGAGCAGTTTATCTTTTGGATTCTTTTCAATCATCTCTGAAGCGGCGTCAAACGTTGTTCCAATCTCGCCATCTTCGTCTCCGCCAGCATGGGTAATACTGACATCTTTCGCTACTTCATCTAATAAATTATGAATTCCTTGAGCTATATCTTTCGAATGTGACATAATGACAATTCCATATTCCGACATTATTCTATGCCTCCTGCTTCTATAAATGCTTCAAATAATAATCCTGAGGAGTATGCACCAGGATCAATATGTCCAATTGAACGCTCGCCAACGTAGGAAGCTCTTCCTTTCGTTGCTTTCATATCTTTTGTATTCTCAACGGCATCTTGGATCACTTTAGAAGTTAAAGTTCCTTCTTTGAGTGCTTTCACAACGGGTGACCATGTATCAATCATTGTCTTTTCGCCTTCAGTGGATTTACCACGTTTTTTTATTGACTCCAATCCATCATTCATTGACTCTGCCAAATCTGCTTCATTTTGCACACCTTTAGCTAGAGCTAAAATTGCAGAACCATATAAAGGTCCCGCAGACCCTCCGACTTTACTCAAGAGATTTTTTGCTACCACTTTTAAAGCGTCTGCTGCTGTTTCTGGTTGATTGGTTTCCAAGCCTTCCATAACAGCTTTCATTCCACGGGACATATTATTCCCATGGTCTGCATCTCCAATAGGTGTGTCTAGTTCTGTTAATTTAACTTTTTCTGCTTGAACTTTTTCATTGAAAAGTTCCATCCATTTTAATACTACTTCTAATTCCATAAACCATCTCTCCTATTTCCAAGCAATTGTTTTCGCTGGTGCATTTAATGCTTCTAACCATTTCTCGTCTTTGAACTTAATCAATGTTAATGAAAGTCCCTGCATCTCTAGAGACGTCATGTTGTCGCCGACTTTTTTGAAGCGAACATCAATATTTTTATCTTCAAGTAATGCACGAACATCATTCATGAATACATATTGCTCCATTAATGGCGTTCCACCCATTCCGTTAACAAAGACACCAATCGTCTCATTCTCTTTAATTTCGAATGATTCTAATAATTTAGTGACTAATTCTTCAGCTAAGTCTTTTGAAGGTTTTAACTTTTCAGAACGATATCCTGGCTCACCATGAATACCAACACCATATTCAATTTCATCGTCTGCTAAATTGAAGCTTGGCTTACCACCTTCAGGTGTTGTTGCTCCTGTTAAAGCTAGACCAATTGTATGAATATTTGGTACAAGTGCATCCGCGATTTCTTTGATTTCTGCTAATGATTTTCCTTGATCAGCAAAATATCCAACCACTTTATGTACTAAGACCGTTCCCGCTACCCCACGTTTACCTTGTGTATATAGCGAGTCTTCTACACCGATGTCATCGTCAACAATAATTGTTTCAACGTCGATATCTTCCATCTCTGCTAACTCTTGTGCCATTTCGAAGTTCATAACGTCTCCTGAGTAATTTTTGATTACTAAGAAAACTCCTGCGCCTTCATCTGCTGCTTTAATTGCTTCTAGAATTTGATCTGGTGCTGGGGAAGTGAATACTGGACCACTCACTGCTGCTGATAACATACCTTCACCAACAAAACCTGCATGCGATGGCTCATGACCTGCGCCACCACCTGATACAACCGCCACTCGATTCTTTTTCTCAGAAGTCCGAGTGATAACATCAAACCCAGATAATCTTTCTACAATGTCATTGTGCGCATATGCTAAACCATCTAACATTTCATCAACAATTTGACTCGGATCATTCATAATTTTCTTCATGAAACGGCACTCTCCTTATTCTTTTGATGCCTTAATCTTACTAGATGAAAACGCTTATATCAATTATTTCAACCATTCTCACTTATTAAACTTATTTATGTGAACCTTAAGGCAGACTTCTAAGCTTCGCAAACGTCTTATGAAAATATTTATGCTACAATTATCCCAATATTTAGAAGAAAGAGGTCATTAGTAAATGCAAAATTATACAACGAAGCATCAATTAGAACACAGAACAATCCGCTTCTTTAAAAATAAGCCAGTTGATTCCGACTTAAGAAATAAGCTATTCACGATTATGAACCGGACAGCGACAAGTTCTGGAATGCAAACATATTCTGTGATTCGCGTCACGGACCAAGCGAAAAAGGACCAAATCGCTGAAGTCTGTAAACAAGCTTATGTAGCTGAAGCACCTGAATTATTAATCTTTGTGGTGGATACTTTCCGTATGAAGCAAATTGCTCAGGAGAAAGGCTATAATGGTGAGAGTTACCGAACGATGGATATCTTTTTCCAAGGAGTTGCGGATGCATACTTAGCTGCACAAAATTTGACGACCGCAATTGAATCATACGATCTCGGCGCAGTTTACTTAGGAAGTATTCTAAATGACCCGCAAGAAATTATCGATATCTTAGAGCTACCTGAATTAACGTTTCCCATGGTTGGCATGTTGTTTGGTTATCCTGATGATAATCCTCAATTAAAACCGAGAATGGACCTTAAATATAAAGTAGGAGAAAATTCATATCCTTATGTGGCTGATATAATTACTCAACTGAAAGATTATGATGATGAGATGTCGTATTATCATGATACTCGTGATAAAAATTGTCGGTCTGATACACATACAGATCATGTAGTTCGTAAATTAAGCAAACCGAATCCATTGCGTCAAAAATTGCTGCAAGATGTAGAGAAGCAGTGCTTTGATTTAATGGTTGATGAATAATTGGTACAAAAATAGCCCCAGTCTTACTAATTGATTGAAAGACTGGGACTATTTTTGTGTGAATTTGATGGTTCTATTTTTTTAAACTGCAAACCAAGTTTCGCTATAAACATTATCTTGGGAACGATCAAATTGTGTAAACGTAATTTCAGGCGCTTCGACTAACTCAAATTTCGATGATGGTAACCATTCAGAATATATCTCCGCCCATGTATCTTGCAATGTTTTAGGAAAGATCCTTTATTTGGAAATATTACCCACGTATGTTTTTCGACATTTACTTGTTCTAAATCCCCAAAGGTATTGTCCTCTGTAGTTAAAAAGTCAATCATATGAGTGCGTTCCCCTTTTTCATCAAATCCTTTGCCATCAAACTTATATGATGCGTTGACGACTTGATTTGGATACAATCCTGTTAGTTGGTGAATTTCTGCTTTTTGTTGTTTTGTAATGAACTTAGCTAAATTGGCAATATGGTTATTTTCACCTTCAAATTGAATGGGTACTGTCGCCTTAACACCAACGATATTAAACGCTTCTTTATGATCGTTTTTAAATTCTATTGTTTCACCTCCTCGAATATCTATATAGAATGTGAGTTTAAAATACGACTTCTTGAATGTTATTCTTAATGACTTCGGAAGGAAGATAATCACTCCACTCCCGAAAGGCTCTAGAAAAACCCTCCACGGATTGATAACCAAATCTTAATACAACATCTGTAACATTGTATTCTTCCTCACCTCTATATAATAACGAGTATCTTTGGATTCCACTTGATATTTCTAATACACAGAGTGTTGCATCTAGGAAATTATTACAAAATAAAAAAGCAGCCTATTGCTAGGCTGCCCTGAATTTTTAATGTGAATTATAGTTTAACGATGTTAGTCGCTTGCTCTCCACGTTGTCCTTCTTCGATATCAAAAGAAACTTGTTGTCCTTCTTCTAAAGTTTTGAACCCATCACCTTGGATAGCTGAGAAATGTGCAAAAACATCTCCACCATTTTCGCGTTCGATAAATCCGAAACCTTTGTCTGCGTTAAACCATTTAACTGTACCTGTATTCATAAAAAATTTCCTCCATGTGTGCTCTATGCACGTTGTATTTGCAATATATCGTTTTAAAATTGTTGGATTTAATCTAAAATGAATAAAAAGCCAATTAATTTGTTAACTAATAATACTACAATTAATACTATAACATTGGATCTAGAAAATGTAAAGCTTTTTAACAAAATAGTTTTAACTTTTTATAATTCTGTTTATAAGCTGTGTTTCTGACTGAAATAAGTGAAAACGCTTAACAAAAGACTTGAACAGGGATATAATATATTTATATAGGAATGTTCTAATGCTTACGTTTCTTTATGTCAGCAATATTATTTAAATAAAATTTGAAAGGTTGGTAATTATGGGAACTATTAGGAATCACTCGACTGAAACTATTCGCAAAAGTAAACCGCACTTCTCTTCTTTAAAGACAACTGTTGAAACTGCCTTTTATTCAAATAATACACGAGAAATTACTTCTGTCAAAGAAGCGTATGAATTGGCTAAAAATGCACCGCAAACAATTGTATTAGATGCTAACGTTAAACATGCTGAGGAATTAGAATTGCCGCAAGACGCAAATATTTTACTTGTAAATGATGGTGCAACAGTAGGTAGAACTGCACAGGCCCGACGAATCGTCGGATTAGATTCAAAGGAAGATAAAGAACTCTTCCCTATTGTTCGTGAGGCGATTTACGATGCGAGCTTTAGACCCTTTATCAAATCAACCGGTATCGTTGGTTTAGATGAAGACTTTATGGTGCGCGCTCACATTACAATGCCTGAAAAAGAAAGTAATAATATGTATTCTTGGTTAATGAACTTCCAGATCTTAAATGATACGTATGCAAATCGTTACCAAAACTCTAAGGAATATGACGAGAATGATATTTATATTTTCTTTGATCCTGATTGGACCCATCCTGATTATCCTCTGGGCTTATCATATATTGATGCAGATCAAAATGCTGCCTGTATCTTAGGTATGAACTACTTTGGTGAAATTAAAAAAGGAACGTTAACACTAGCTTGGGCATCTGCTCATCGTAATAAATACGTGGCTTGTCATGGTGGTTTAAAGAAATTTAAGTCAAAAGACAACGAAAATCATGTTGCTTCTTTCTTTGGACTGTCTGGTTCAGGAAAATCTACTTTAACTCATGCCAAACACGACGACAAATACGAAATCGAAGTCCTTCATGACGATTCATTTATTATTAGTACTGAAGACGGTTCATCTGTCGCTTTAGAGCCATCATACTTTGATAAGACAAGTGACTACCCTGCTGGACATGTGGAACAAGATTATTTTGTCACTGTTCAAAACGTTGGAGTTACATTAAATGAAAATAATGAACGCGTGCTTGTCACTGAAGATATTCGAAATGGGAATGGCCGTACTGTTAAGTCTAGATATTCGACACCTAACCGGGTTGATAAGATTGAAGATCCAATTAATGCTATCTACTGGATTATGAAAGATGACGCATTACCACCTTTAGTTAAAATAACAGATCCACTACTTGCATCAACCTTTGGTTGTACTTTAGCTACAAAACGAACAAGTGCTGAGAATACAACAGATAGTTTAGACCAATTAGTTATTGAACCTTACGCAAATCCATTTCGGGCATATCCATTAGTAGAAGATTTTGACAAATTTAAGTCATTATTCGAAGACGGCGTAGATGCCTACATCATTAACACAGGTGAATTCCTTGGTGAAAAAGTAACTCCTGAAGATTCCCTCGGTGTTATTGAAGCAATTGTTGAAGGCAAAGGTGAATTTGAAAACTTTGGACCAATCAAAAGTTTCGAGTACCTTCCATTAGATAAGTTCCCTGTTCCATTCGATGATCCTGAATATACAAAATTATTAAAAGCCAGAATGCAAGTTCGATTAGACTACATTCAAAATTACAACAAAGAAAATCCTGAAGATAGCTTACCTGAAGAAATTACTCAAGCGCTAAAAGAGTTAGTTGATTCATTAAGCTAGGTTTGGATTTGGTTATTCCCCCATTGCCTGTGAATGGCAATGGGGTTTTTTGGTTAATGGGACAGGTCATGTGATGACTGGGGGAATTAGACGGTTAACGGGACAGGTCATTCTGTGACAGGGGAAATTAGACGGTTAACGGGACAGGTCATTCTGTGACAGGGGAAATTAGACGGTTAACAGGACGGGTCATGGAGTGACACGGGAAATTAGACGGTTAACGGGACTGGTCATCTAGTGACAAGGGAAATTAGACGGTTAACGGGACTGGTCATCTAGTGACAAGGGAAATTAGACGGTTAACGGGACTGGTCATGGAGTGACATGGGAGATTAGACGGTTAACAGGACTGGTCATGGAGTGACACGGGAAATTAGACAGCTACCGGGACGCGTCATTCTGTGACAGGGGAAATTGGAATCCCGCCCCCTCTTTCCCCATTCAAATTCATCTAAAATCCTATGATCGGTTAATATTTATGAATTATTTAAGAAGTTTAAGAAAAATGTAAGAGTTTTCAAGGTTATCCATTGACATTATCCTGTATTATAGTTAACATGAATGTAACGGTTGCGTAATATTTATGTAAAAATACAATTTAAGAAAAGGAGCAATAGAAATGGAATTACAAAGAAAAATTTTAACATCGTCAATGAGTGCATTGGCGGTAGTAGCAGTATTAGGCGTTGCCCCACTGAATGTTCAGGCTCAACAAACAACTCATACAGTTGAAGCTGGGGAGTATTTATATAATATTGCACCTCAATACGATGTGACAGTAGATGAATTGATTGAATGGAATAATTTATCATCAAATGATTTACAAATCGGAGATCAATTAATTGTTCAATCTCCTAATGAGGAAACTCCAGAAGAAGAAACTTCTTCTGAAATCACTGACGAAACGACTAATGAAGAGATTGATACTACGGTAGACGAAACACAAACCGTTCAACCTACTTCGGAAAATGGTCATTATTATGTAGTTAAACCAGGAGATTACTTATATAAAATTGCAAATCGCTTTGGAATCACAACTGAAGATTTAATAGAAGCTAATAACCTTGTAAGTAATAACCTTCAAATCGGTGATGTCTTATTCATACCTTCTGATTCTGCTGAAGAAGATGACGACGATAGTAACGAAGAAACGCCGTCTGAGACTTACTACACAGTTCAAGCAGGAGATTACTTATACAAAATCGCACAACAATTCGGAACGACTGTCGAAGCGATTAAAGATGCGAACGATTTAACTAACAATAACCTACAAATTGGGGACGTATTACTTATCCCGGACGGTTCTGAGGAAGATGACGAAGAAGAAACGCCGTCTGAAACTTATTACACAGTTCAAGCAGGAGATTACCTTTACAAAATCGCGCAACAATTCGGAACGACTGTCGAAGCGATTAAAGATGCGAACGATTTAACTAACAACAACCTACAAATTGGGGACGTATTACTTATCCCCGACGGTTCTGAAGATGACGACGATGAAGAAACGCCGTCTGAAACTTACTACACTGTTCAAGCAGGAGATTACCTTTACAAAATCGCGCAACAATTCGGAACGACTGTCGAAGCGATTAAAGATGCGAACGAATTAATTAACAACAACCTACAAATTGGCGATGTATTACTTATCCCTGACGGTTCTGAAGAAAATGACGACGAAGAAGAAACGCCGTCTGAAACTTACTACACTGTTCAAGCGGGAGATTATTTATACAAAATCGCACAACATTTTGGGACAACTATAGAAGCGATTAAAGATGCGAACAGTCTAACAAACAACAACCTACAAATCGGGGACGTATTACTCATCCCAGATGGTTCTGATGAAGATCCAGAAACGCCTGAATTTGTTGCACCCAAACCTGGTGACCTTGCTTATATGCCTGGCATGACTTTAGTGAAAAAATATTTTCCAACAGTTAACAGTGCAGTAACTTATGCTGAAGAGAATTTTGATTATAATGAACACATAAATTATTTTGTGAATTACTTTAAAGGAAGTTTTGTTCTATACTTCCAACCTAAATAGTTTATAGCAATGAAATACTCCCGAGAGGGAGTATTTTTTTATTTAATTATAATATTATCCTTTCATTATAATACTAAAAAATGAATTCAAAAAAATTATACGTAAGTTTTTGAAATTTAGAAACGTATGAAATAAAGTTAACAAAATAGCTATCATAACCTAATATTAGATTTTATGTTGAATTCGAGTTTAATATTTTCAATTAATATTCTAATATCGATATCTTTGATTCAAACAGATTTAACAAAAGAGGAAATTATTAGTCGCTTTCACGAAGTAGCAAGAGAAACTCCTTCTGCAAGTAACAGTCAAACAACTCGTTTAGTTGTATTATTTGGTGAAGAAAACGATAAAATTCTGGGACCATATCTTAGAAGTTCAAAAAGATGTTATGCAAAGTGCGATGTGGGATATATTCTCAGGTGTTATGGAAGGTGCTAAAGGCGCAGTAGTTACAATCTTCTTCTTCGAAGACCGTAATGCAGTTAAAGCTGGTCTAGGTGAAGGTGTTCGTGCAGATACCTAAAAAATTCATAACGATGCAAATATGCAATTCTCAATGTGGGTTACTTTAGCTGAATTAAACTTAGGAGCTAGCTTACAACATATGAATATTGGTTTTGAACAAGGCTTTGATAAATCAGTTAAAGAAATGTTCAACTTGCCTGCTTCATACGAACTGGTTGCACAAATGCCATTTGGTTCAATCGAAGGTACTCCAGGCGAAAAAGAATAAATTGATGATGAAGTACGTGTGAGTGTTATCGGTGAATTATCTACCAAGCAAAGGTAATTTCTCAAATTGGAGAAACACTTTTTCTTAACTCAACTCATACATTGTATATTCTAATGCTTCGATATCGAGTTTTTTCATATTTAACATCGTTTGTGTGACCCGCCAATGCTCTGCTTCTGAACCATTTTTCATCAGTTCATAAAACCTCACAGGCATTATTTGCCACTGGACACCGAATTGGTCTTTCAACCAACCACATTGCTCGAAGTCTGAATCATGGGATAGTTTATCCCAGTAATAATCGACTTTCGCTTGTGAACCGCACAGAATCATCAATGAATAAGCTTCATTGAAATTAAAGCCGCTGCCCATTCCATGATCCATCAGAGTTAACTTTTGACCATTAATATACAATTCACTATAATTTACTTTTTCGTGGATATCTTCGGCTTCGTCTTCATTACGCCGATTGTAAAATTAAGCTAGACAACTAAAACAGCCATTTGTGGTACACTCAACTTGTAATTCCGACCAAAGAATACAAAGGAGTGACCACAAATGACCTACACCCATCTTACCACGGATGAAC
>NZ_JBGQRB010000016.1:0-46303 GCF_045528645.1 Ruoffia sp. FAM 20857 | reverse complement strand
GTCGTAACAGATTAGCTGACGAGTCTGCCGAATAACCAGCAATCAGTTGCATAATGAGCTGTTCTAATATCGCTAAATTATCATGCGTGTAGTAAGCACGGTTATCTTTAATGTCCAGAAGTGATTTCGCCAAATCAGAAAACTTGAAGGTATCCATTACTTCTTTAACTAAGACTAAACCCGAATCACTCGATAAACGACCACCTGTATGCGAAATGATGATGTTTGAATTGAATTTTACCTGGTTTTTGTGTAAGCTAATCATGAAGAGAACTCCTTTCTTATGGTTGGTTTAGACACCTTTACAATATCAGAATGGGGTTCTTTTTTCATCACTTAACAGGTGAAAATGAAAAAGTAAATTTAAGCTGCCGTTAGGCAGTTGGCACATGTTTCAACGAAAAGTATGAATTGTTCAGGATAATATATTTAGTATTAAATTAGACACTTTTAGTTATAATATGATTACTAGACTAATTTTGAGGTGATTTTTATTAAACGCTTTCTACTATTAACATCAATACTCGCGACTCTCATGCCTTATACAAATTCTTATATGCCAAACACGGCAGTACTTGCTCAAGATACTTCGTCAGTACAGGAAAGAAACAGAGTAGACGAGGACGAAACAGAAAAAGATAATGAAGATGACAGCCTGAAACCCGAAGATATTGAAGGTGCGGTCATTCATGAACCAGTTTTACCGACTGACTACGATGAAGAAGAAATCGAATCCCTGCCAGAAGATGGGACAGAAGCAGGCTATAATGAAGAAAGGCTAAACGTGAATGGTTATGAGTTTTCTTTTAAAGACATGCGAGGAAATGAAGGCTTCGGTGATGATTTTGATGAATTAAATGAAGTCTTGAATGAAAACCGAGTGGCTTACGTGGGACAAAATGATATTAATACATTTTTTGGGCATTACTATGATTTATCGGGTACAGGCGTTTTTAATCCATTAGCAGATCATGGTCTGCTAGAGGTTGGAACAGAAGTAGTCATTACAGACGAATATGGTTTGAGTAAAGGTTATGAAATTACTCAAACGATTGAATTTCTACATGAGAATCAACAAAAACAATTTTACGGTGATGATTATATGCCTGATTTAGCCTATTACGGTAATGGTGATGATATGGTATATATCCAATATTGTCGTTGGGACATTCAGACTGGCCTTTTAATCACAAATATTGGCTACCGAATTTGGTAATCGTGCCATAACTAATATCAAAGAAATGATTCATGTTATTATAAAATGATTTATTTCTTTTTTTCTCTTTCATTATCAATGTGAGTCATTGAAATATTTAATTTAAAGTAGGGATATTGATGTATGTACATGTCTTGACAATCACTTTTATAATTAATGATGCGTATTCTTTAAAAGACAAACGACGCGTCGTCAAAAGTATCATTCAAAAGAGTCAAGTTCGATTTAAGGTATCGGCAGCAGAAGTTGCTTTTCACGATATATTAAATCAAAGTGAACTTGCTTTCGCGATTGTTACAAGCGATGCAAAGGTAGGCAAGAAGCGTTTAGAAGATATATTTGCTTTTGTAGAAAGCACTTATCCAATAATGGTAACAGAATATAATATTACAGAAATGTAAATTTTTAGGAGGAAGAATATGGAATACAAAAAATATTTAACATTATTACAAGATGAGATTGGTGCAGCGGTTTTTTCAACTGTGGACAAAGAAGGACTACCTCAAGCACGTTATATTAATGTAGGTGTTGGGAATGAAAAAGGAATCTTCTTCATGACATCACCTAAAACTGACTTTTATCAGCAATTAGAAGCAAAACCTGAAGTATCAATTACAGGAATGGCTAAGTCTGATAAAGGTATTGAAGTTATTCGAGTCAGTGGATCAATCCGAAAAGTTGGAAAAGAGCATTTAAAAGAAATACTAAAAGATAATCCGTATGTTAATGATGTGTATCCTGATGAAGCAGACCAACTATCAGTTCAAGCATTCCAAATGTTTAAAGGCCAAGGTAAATATCAACATCTACAAAATAAAATCGTCGAACATTTTGAATTCGAAGTCAAAGATTAGACATTAAAGGCGTCACTTACTAACAAAAGTGGCGCTTCTATTATTATAAAATTATGTGGAATAATTAACTTGAATCCATCAACAAAATTCTGTATAGTTTCATAGGTGCGTCAATGACGAGATTAAATTTCAGCTTGAAAACACAATATATAGTGTTATAATATTTAAATAGACACAACATGTTGTTGTATGGAATAAAGGAGAGGAGTCGATGGCGATTATAGTTGTTGGTGGAATGATTGGTGCTGGAAAGACCAGTGTTGCAAAGTTAATTGGTAATGCACTTGAATCAGATATTTTTTATGAAAATGTGGATGACAATGAAATACTTCCATTATTTTATACCGCATCAGAGGAAGAACAAGAATTAAAAAGATATTCATTTTTATTACAGTTAGAATTTTTAAGTAGCCGTTTTTATAGTATTAAGGAGGCACTTGTTCACCGTAGTAACGTATTAGATCGTTCAATCTATGAAGATTGGTACTTCGCGAAAGTTAACAACGACTTAGGTCGCATTTCAAATCTTGAGTTTAATACTTATGAAAAACTTCTGACAAATATGCTTGAAGAATTGGATGAACTACCTAAAAAATCTCCCGATTTAATGATTTATCTAACAGGCTCATTCGAGACAATTTTAAAGAGGATCGGCATTCGTGGTCGTGAATTTGAACAAGATATCAACTTAGTGAATTATTATAAAACACTTTGGAGTGGCTACGATGATTGGGTAGATAATCACTACCACGCATCACAAGTAATCAAAATTGATATTGATAAATACGATGTCGTTAATAACCCTGCTGATGCAGAAGTGGTTATTGAACTAGTAAAAAATAAACTTATTGAGATGGGTCAATTAGAACCTGCGACAAAATAAATACATAAAAAATCACCTTAAAGAGTTAATCTTTGAGGTGATTTCTTTGTTTGAGGATGAAGTATTAATCAAATATTTTACCTGGGTTTAAGCGATTGTCAGGATCAAATGCCAATTTAATTTGTTTTAAGTAATGAAAATATTCGCTACTCATCACTTGTTTAAAGTATGGCTTTTTAACTAAACCTATACCATGTTCTGCAGAAGGTAAACCACCGACTTCAGAGACATAAGCATATAAATTCGTCAGTATTTCATGTTTTTTCTCTCGCCATTCATCTTGAGTTAAGCTAGCTCGCAAGATAGAAGAGTGAATATTACCATCTCCTGCATGGCCAAAACTAATGAAATTTAAACCACTATTCGCTTCAACTTCATGCGTATATTTGAAAAAATTCACAAATTCATTCACAGGCACGGAATAATCTAGAGGCTCTTGTTCAGAAATTGTTAGTATTCCTGCTAATATATTATCGCGTAAATCCCATGCAGTTAAACTATCTTCTTCAGAAAGCACTAAAAACTCAACAGCATAATGATCATGAGTAATTTTTTCTAAACGCTGAGCTTCTTCTTGAATGACCGCTTCATGCATCCCATCAAAGGTCATTAATAAGTACGCAACACCATTTTCACTAGGAAATGTTTTATTCAAGAGTTGTTCACTATATGCGATGGCACGTCGTTCGAAAAACTCAACAGCTGTGATATCTAAACCATTCCGTAAGATAGAAAGTACTGCTTCCGCCGCATCGTCTAACGAAGGGAAGGCGGCGATATAAGATTGTTTAAACTTAGGCAAGGGAATCACTTTTAAGTAGACTTTAGTAATGATTCCTAAAGTTCCTTCCGAACCAATAAATAGATGATTTAAGTTATAACCTGAACTGTTCTTAATCGCTACGCTACCTGTTTCAATCACGTCACCATTAGCCAGGACGATTTCCATCTTACGTACGTAATCACGCGTTGTACCGTATTTAACCGCACGCATACCGCCGGCATTTGTAGCTACATTACCACCAATTGAACCATGTTTTGCTCCAGGATCAGGTGGGTAGAAATAGCCTTTGGACTCTACATATTGTTGGACGTCACCGTTTGTGACACCAGGTTCTACCACTAAAGTTAATGTATCTAAATCGAAGTCAATAATCTGATTCATCTTGCTGAGATCGATGATTAACTCACCTCCGAACGCTGAAGTCGCTTCAGCTAAACCAGTATTAGCGCCATAAGTAATTATGGCTAAGTCATTTTGGTTGGCATATTTAACTAAGTCGACGACTTCTTGAGTATTTAATGGATATGCCACCGCATGAAGATTAACTTTTATACTGTGCTCATTCACCGAATAGGCTTCAGGAATGCGACTTCCTTGTAGAATGCGTGATGGCTCTGATATAATATTATCTAATTTCATAATTGCCTCCTTTGAAAAGCTTTTCAATACAATAAGAATAACAAATTAGTTAAATATTGTCATCAAAACTACAATGATAAACTTTATAGAAAGTTGGAAAAAATTGAAAATTATTGTAAGAAAAAGAATGATTGGAACCATTCCAGTATTTGAAGTTGTTGAAGATACCGACCAAAATAACCCATTACCAATCATCGTATATTATCATGGTTGGCAAATTAATAAGACATTAGTAATTACCCAAGGTCGCAAGTTAGCGGCTAAAGGCTTTCGCGTTGTGTTACCAGATGCGGAGAACCACGGTGAACGCATCCAAACGGTTTCAACGATACCTTCATTGACCTTTTTTAATAGTATTCATACAAATTTATTTGAATTTGGCTATATTATTGATTATTTCAAAAAACGACATTTAACCACTAATTTCATTGGTGTAGGTGGTTTGTCGATGGGTGGAATGACAACTTGCGCCTTAATGACACATAATCCAGAAATTAATGCTGCTGCTTGTATCATGGGAACGCCCGCATTAACTGATTATAGAAACATGATTCATCGTCATGCGACCAGTCGCAATATTTATTTGCCTCAGGACTATTTTTATCTAACATCTTGGATTCCTAAGTATGATCTATCCCGTCAACCCGAATTATTAGGCGACAGACCTTTCTTTATCTGGCATGGGGATGAAGATGAAAAAGTTCCTTTTAGCCAAACAAAGGCCTTTGTAGAAGAGAATCCAGAGCTGAATATGGAAGTTATCTTCGAACATACTGGTCACCTTGTACAAACACAGACGATGGATCGAATTGCTGACTTTTTTGAACGTAGCCATAATGACCATTTAGAAGAGTTACACAAATGACGCTTGATGAGTTATTACAACAAGCACTCAATTTGCCGGTTAAAAAAAGAAAAAGATTGCTACAGAGTAAACAAGTAACATGTGATGGAAAAATCGTTACAGATAGAATGCTTACGATTGATTCTGGCCTATTTGATATTAGAGTAAAAGGTAAGCGTATAGGTGAAAATCTAGGACATACTTATATCGCTTTGAACAAACCCAAGGGGGTCTTGAGTGCTAAAAAAGATTTGGAATTCACTACCGTTTTAGAATTATTAAAAGAACAAGATTTTGATGAGAGTTTATCAATTGTAGGTAGATTAGACCGCGATTCAACCGGTTTAGTATTTCTCACAAACAATGGTCAACTTCATTATTTATTTGAACAAGCGCGTTTTGCTAAAGAAAAGCAATATCATGTCACAGTGAATGGCAAGATGGACCAGAAAATGGTGGAGGCATTTGAAAAAGGCTTGCTATTAGAAGGCGGAATTCAACTCAAACCAGCTGAATTACGCATCTTAAATCAATCGATGAGTGAAAGTACTGGGGTAGTTACTTTAACTGAGGGGAAAAGACATCAAATTAAACGTATGTTTTTACAATGTGGGGTTAAAGTCATAGGCTTACATCGCATCATGATTGGTCCCATTTATTTGGACAAGACAACGCAAAGTGGTCAATACCGACATTTATATAAAGAAGAGTTACAAGAAGTAAAAGAAATGATGCAAGAATTAAAACGATCATAATTTGAATATTTATTTAGTACCTAATGAAAAAAATGAAATAAATTTACTGTGATAAAGTTATATTCTTCGTAAATTACGTGTAAAATGGTATGATTAAACCACATAAGATTAGAGGTGAATAGTCATTGCAATTTTTTCAACCAATATTAGATAATTTTTTTAAATTTGATTTTTTAATTATTATTATAGCGATTGGTGCAGCGTTTCTTTATTACAAATGCTTAGAAAGCTGTAAGCAATTATTTAATATTTTAATCCCACGGGGAAATGTGGCTCTAGGTAAAGAAAATCAAAAAAGTATGAACAAACATTACGAGTTATATTTTGATTCAGATGGTGAGCAAGAAATTCTCCAAAAGCGTCAGAAAAGTAATAGTCTCTATGTATTATTTACAAACGTCTGTGCGATATTCCCCTTGATGGGTTTATTAGGAACAGTCATTTCATTAATACCGATGGTTGGTGAATTAGATACAAGTTTATTCTTTATGGCATTGACTTCAACATTTTGGGGGATTGTATTCGCCATTATCTTCAAAGCTTTAAACGGTTATTTACAAGCGAGGGTGGAGGAGAATAATGAATTAGTCCAAACATATTTATTAAGAAAAGATGCGATTGTCGAACGACATGCGCGTCGAAATGACGAGGCCCCTTACGATGAAATTTAAAGAAATGATTGTTGACTTAACTCCTTTGCTTGATGTGATATTAATATTATTATTTATGGTATTAGCGACACAGTCTCAATCAACAGCGGAGACGATTACAGAATTAGAAGAAGAGGTTACCCATTTAGAACAAACACAAATGCCTCAAACGCATTCAGAACAAATTTGGTATCAAACGTATCAACAATCGATTGGGAAAGTAAATATTGTCTTTCCATCCAGCTTGGATAATGATCCCATGTATTTAGTTTTGGAAGATGGATCGGAAGTTCAAAAACCTGAAACTCAAGACTTATATTCATGGCTTTCCTCTCAAATCGAGACAATTGAACAAGAAGTTATCATTGTTTCGTTTACTTATAATAATGAGGAAATATTTTTAAGAGATTATCGAAATATTCTATCAGCAATAACACAAATAGATCAAAATTCGAATAGTACAGTTGTGTATCAGGAACAGTTAATCGATCAAAGTAATAAAATTGAATAAGGAGTGGTAATGATGGCTAGAAAAGACAATAAGAAAAAAAGTAAATTCGGTATTTGGGGTTGGCTTGTAGCAACCTTAGTATTAGTAGGTGGAGGCTTCGGAGTCACGCAAGGTGGCTGGTTAGATGGTGGTTTAGGCGACGGAACCGAAACGACAGAGACTACGATAAATGAAACCAGCAGTGTTGGTGAAGGGAATGAGGAAGCGAAACACGTAAATATAACGATTTCTCAATCTGATATTTTTTGGGATAATGAAGCTGTGACAGAAGATGAAGTAGAATCACGTGTGAGCGATGAGGAAGACTCTACTACTTATACTGTGACAGATGATAATGCGATTAAAGCTACTTATGATTCAGTCATTGAAACTTTAACTGATTCTCAAGTTGATTTCCAAGAAGCTGAGGAACAATCTTAATATAACTAAAATATAGAGAAATCTAGATTCATCAGAATCTTGGCTCTCTATTTGTTTATTCGTTATAATGTCAATATAGAAAACGCTTTATAATCTTAATAATGAAAGAAATTAAACAAAGAAATTACTTAGTTACAGTCATAAAGATTCAAGCCATGTAGGTTTACTTACACCAGA
Source organism: Ruoffia sp. FAM 20857 (assembly GCF_045528645.1). Lineage (NCBI taxonomy): Bacteria > Bacillati > Bacillota > Bacilli > Lactobacillales > Aerococcaceae > Ruoffia > Ruoffia sp. FAM 20857. Next base: position 38,570 of record NZ_JBGQRB010000016.1, on the reverse strand, counting down.
TGGTGTTCTTTCACTTGATATCCTTAGTAAATACACGGATAAAGAGCCAAAAGGCTCACTCGAATCATTCATTGAGGAGAAACAATTTCCGTTAATTAAACAAATTATTGAAGAAAATAAAGCATCTTTTATTGAATCTGATTATTTAAAATACGAAGATTTACATATTTTACCGTCAGTAAGTCGACCTGAAAAAATTATTTGTGTCGGTTTAAACTATTTAGACCATGTCTCAGAAGGTCCAGACTTAGATGTACCTGAAGAACCGGTCTTATTTAGTAAATTTAACAACGCTCTTTTTGTGGATGGGGAAGTTATACCTAAATCATTAGAAGGCGAACAAATTGATTATGAATGTGATTTAGTTGTGATTATGGGAGAAACTGCCAAAGACGTGTCTGAAGAAGAAGCGTTGGATTATGTATTTGGTTATACGATTGGGAACGATTTGTCAGTACGAGACTTACAATTTAGATCAGGCCAATGGTTACTTGGTAAAACCCCAGACAAATTTGCGCCCATTGGCCCAGTAGTTGTGACGTCAGACAGTATAAATCCTAATCAATTAAATATTTCTACTACGCGCAAGGGTAAAATCGTTCAACAATCAAATACAGATAAAATGATTTTTAACTGTGCTAAAATTATTTCTTATATATCAAAATATATGACGCTTAAACCCGGTGATTTAATATTTACAGGGACACCCGAAGGTGTTATCTTAGGCTATGATGAAACAGAACAAGAGTGGTTAGACTCTGGTGACGAGATACAAATCGCAATAGAAGGTATTGGAACACTTACGAATCGTATTAGTTAAGGAGTGATTAACGATGTGTGGGCAATATAGTTTTTTAGAGAATAAAAAAGCATTACTGGATCGTTATGAAGGTACAGAATTAGATGCGAACTTACCTGAAGATGAGAGAGAAGTGTACTATCCAAGTCAAAATAACCTCATTTTACTTCCAAATAATAAATTTTATGCGATTAAATGGGGATTTACGCCTAGTTTCGCTAAGAGACCTCTGATTAATGCACGTTTAGAATCAATATTGGAAAAGCAGACATTTATTGAACCTTTTAAACGTAAACGTTGTTTGATTCCGGCCACTTCGTTTTATGAATTTAAGGAAGTTGATTCACAAGAGAAGAAAGAGCGTTGGCAAATTGCCGTAACAGATTTAGATATCTTCTCAATTGCAGGGATTTGTGAGCGTTACGACAATGAAGATGGTTCAAGTACATTGACCTACTCGATGTTAACGAAAGATTCAGTGGGGCAAATGGCTGACATTCATCACAGAGTTCCCGTCATTTTAGATAAGAAAACAGAGAAGGAGTATTTGAATTTAAATACTGATCCAAATCAGCTCCAAGAAATACTTCTCACATTAACTATAGATTTAACCTTTAAACAAGTAACAAATTAAAAGCAAGCTTATGGACTGTTCTTAAACAGTTTATAAGCTTGCTTTTTTAAGAGTTTAATTATTTACGTCTTCAATAAAGAATGTTTCGATGGCAGTAACTTTAGAATCGATGTTTCCACGAGTCGCTTTTGAATAAGCGCAATCACCGTGCGCTTGGTCAGCGATTTCTTGCACTTCTGTTAACGATAAGCCTTCAATACCAACTTCGATATTAGCCACTAGTTTAAAACCGCCGAATTCAGGGTCAGTATTAAGTCCAATTTCAACGCCAACTTTTGACTCACCTTCTGCACCAAACGTCTTCTTGTGGCGTTCTAAAGCTGAATGGAAGCAAGCACTCCAACCTAAAGCGAATAACTGCTCGGGATTGACAGCTTCTCCTGGGCCACCCATTTCTTTAGGCATTGCAACATCCACTTCAAAACTACCATCTACTAAACGACTAATTCCATGACGTCCACCAGTATTCACTGCCATAGTCGTATAACGTCTTTTTTCTGTCATTAATTATCATCCTTCATAAGTTCTATATATATAGGTTACCAATAATTATTTGGGATGCAACTTTTCTGTACTAATATAGTGTGATATCTCAATGTGTATGATTTTACAGTTAAGAGAGATATTGTTACAATTAATGTATTACAAGAAAGAAAGGGGTTTCACTATGATTAAATTAACTGCCTTTCCGGCGAAAGAGTTAGAGAAGGTTGATAAGTTATTCGTGACAATTGCTATGGAGTTGCATGCAACATCTGTCAGCTCTGATCAAGATCGTATTCAATTGAATAATCTTTTAGAAGAGGCTAAAAAGAGAGTTGAAGCAGAATGCGACAAAGAAGTTTCAAACAAGTTTCAAGAACAGATTGAAAGAGCGAAAGTCAATGACGTTGAGTTAGTAACTTATCGAGGAGGACTCGCATTATATATTACAGAAGACGAAGTCTACTATTACCACCTAGGTATTCCGGTTGCTAATTTAGTTAATGTAGGTAAAGCACCAAATTTAACACCACTGATTGAAAATTATCAGTACACGAACCAATATCATGTATTAATTCTAAATCGTGAGGATATTCGTTTATTCGAAGGGGATGCTACTTCTGTTAAAGAAATTGACTTTGAAGATGATGATGCACCAAGAACATTAAATGATGCTCTAGGTTCAGAATTAACTGGTGGAGGAGCCAATTCAGGTGCGTATAGTGCGACAGGTGGAGGAGAACAAGGCTATCATGGTCATAATGATACAAGTCATGAAAAAGACATAGATCGTGAGAATTACTTCCGAGAAGTTGACAATTACATTCATGAAAATTATTCTTCAGCTCGTGACTTACCACTCATTCTATATGCTTTGTCAGAAAATCAAGCTGTATTTCGTGAATTATCAAAAAACCCATACTTAATTGATGGGCGAATTGAAGAGTCAGGTGCAAATGCGAATTTCAATACTGTTCAAGAAAAAGCATTGAACAAAAATATTGAAATTGTTAAAAAAGAACAAGAGACCATGTTCAATCGCTTTAGAGAAACAGCGCCTAAGTTTAGAGTTGATAATCAATTAGATGATTTATCCATGAGTGCTATAGAAGGGCGAATTGAAGAGTTATTAGTAAATAAAGGTTATAGCCAATCCGGGACAATCACTGATAATGGTAGTTTTGAAGAATCAGACAAAGACTTCTTAAAACAACTCATAACAAAAGTGGCAACTGCTAAAGGAAAGATTTATATTGTTCCAGACGATGATATGCCAGAAGGAATTAATGTCTCTGCAAGATTGCGCTATTAAGCATTAGAATATTAAAGTAAAAATCACACCCCATTAGGATTATTTCCTAAAGGGGTGTGATTCTTAAAATGATTAATTTTATTCAAATACGCCTTCTAACCAAGAATCCACAGTTTCGCGATTCTCATCAATCCAGTTCTGGGCTGCTGTACGGTTATCCGTACCATTTTGCATTGCTAATGTCACATTTTCCATGTCATCGATTTTCCAAAAGAAACGATCAACAATTTCGTTAGCTTCAGGATGATCTTCCGCAAAGCCTAAGCGAGTGAAAGTATAAATATCTTCAGCTTCACCATATACGAAATCAGGATCTTCTAACATCTTAATATCATACTCTAAGAACATCCAGTGGGGAGTCCAAGCAACAAAGACAAATTCTTCTTCATTTTGAATTGCTCCATCTAGTGAAGCTAACATTGCTCCAGTAGATGGTGCTTCTAATTCCCAATCCCTTATATTGTCATAATGGCTCATTGCTTCTTCTGTTTGAATCATGGCACCTGCACCAGGCTCGATACCAATAATGGTTTGGTCTGCTTGCGAATCTAAATCAGTAATCGAATCAACGTCCATATAACTTGGAACACCAATTCCTGAAGAAGCACCTTCTAAGTTTGGGCCTAAATCAACCATGTCGTCTTCATATTCTTCAATAATGGTCCCATGTGTTGTAGGTAACCAAGCAGCAGTCATAACATCTGATTCTCCAGTAGAGATAGATTCGAACATGATGGCATTATCAACCGATACAAGATTTACATTGTATCCAACTTCTTCTAAAACTAAGGCTAAAACAGTTGAGGACGCAATTTCTGTATCCCAAGGGTTATGAACTATTTGGATAGTCTCTCCCGTTGAACGTGTTGCAAGTTCAGTATTGTTAACACTATATACAATTTCACCTACGAACAGAACAGCTAGAATGGCTCCGATTATTCTATGTATTGTTTTCTTATTCAAAAATATTCTCCTTTCCGTTCTTAGTCTACGCGACTTTTATTTGAGCTTTGTAAGATACGATCAATAACAATGGCTAGGACAACTAAAGCGAAACCTGAAACAAATCCAGCTCCAACTTGACCACGTTGTAATGCAGTTAATACGTTCGTACCAAGACCTGGTGCACCAATCATTGAAGCAGTTACAACCATTGAAAGTGCAAGAAGAACGGTTTGGTTTGTACCAGCCATAATCGTTGATTTGGCATTTGGTAATTCGACTTTATAAAGTTTTTGCCATCCCGTACTACCAAATGAATCAGCTGCTTCAACTAATTCTTCAGGAACTTGTCTAATACCTAAGTTAGTGAAACGAACAATAGGTGGTAGGGCGAAGATTACTGAAGCAAACACACCAGGCACCATCCCAATCCCAAAGAAAGAAACAGCTGGAATTAAGTAAACAAAGGCTGGCATTGTTTGCATAAAGTCTAGAATAGGTTGAATGATTTTTTCAGCAAGTGAGCTCTTAGCCATCAGAATACCTAAAGGTATTCCAACGATGATTGAGATTAAACTTGCAACAATAATTAATGTTAGGGTGTTCATCATATTACCCCATAGGTTCTGGTTGTGAATATATATTAATCCAATACCAGCAAAAATTGATAGGCCCATTTTTCTATTTGAAACGAAATAGGCAACTAACATCACAATTATGATAAAAGCAAGTGGTGGAATTAACATTAACATACGTGTCATCCATTCCATTGAACTTGTACCAACATTGTTTAATGAATCAAATAACACATTGAAATTGGCAGTTATCCAATCAATAAAGTTAGAAACCCATTCTGAGACAGGCAACTGTGGAAACATATCTAATAAACTACTCATGGTCTAATTCCTCCTTATTAGAATCTTTAATTTCTGTATCATCCTCATTGTTTTCAATAACATCGTATTGAGTGTCAGTTGTCATGGCACCAATAACGTTACTACGGACGATAACACCTTCTAATTCACCTTTATTGCTTGTAACAGCAATTGGCGTTTCAGAATCATGAATTACATCGAATAAGTCATCAATTAAAGCACCAGATTCAACTTCTGGAACATCTGATTGAACAGCACTTGATATATCATCATGACCTTGGTGTAGTAATGATTCCACTTCTTCGCGGGTTACATATCCAATTAATTGCTCATCTTTATCTACAACAAGAATGTTACTCATGCCTTCATCTACCATAATACGTAGTGCTTCTGAAGGTGTCTCTAATTGAGTTGTAACAGCTGTTGGTTCTTCCATAATATGTTGCGCTGTATATATTTTAGTACGATCAATATCTTCTACGAAGCGTTTAACATAATCATTCGCAGGTTTTGATAAGATTTCTTCACCCGTACCAACTTGGACAACTTCACCATCTTTCATGATTGCAATACGATTACCAAGTCTTAATGACTCGTTTAAATCATGCGTGATGAAGATAATTGTTTTGTTTAATGTTTTTTGCATTTCAATTAACTCATCTTGCATATCACGACGGATTAGTGGATCTAAAGCAGAAAAGGCTTCATCCATTAATAAAATATCTGGGTCGTTAGCAAGCGCTCTTGCAAGTCCAACACGTTGTTGCATTCCTCCAGATAACTGATCAGGGAATTGATCCTTATATGGAAGTAAGCCAGCGTTATCTAATGCTTGTTCCGCTTTTTTTTGACGTTCCGCTCTCGGTACGCCTTGTACTTCTAAACCATACTCAGTATTCTCTAGAATAGTACGGTGAGGGAAGAGACCAAAATTTTGAAACACCATACTAATTTTTTTACGACGGATATCTCGTAAATCATTTTTATTCATTGGTGATACATTTGCTTCATCAATATATACATTACCGTTTGTCGGTTCAATAAGACGATTTAACATACGAACAAGTGTAGATTTACCACTTCCTGATAAGCCCATAATAACGAAAATTTCTCCAGCTTTTACATCAAAAGTAGCTTGATTCACTCCAATTGTTGCACCTGTAGCTGCTAATATTTCTTCTTTAGTTTTTCCTTGATTCATTAAGTCTAATGCTTCTTTTTCATTGTCTCCGAAAATCTTTGTTAAGTTTTCGACTCTTAATTTACTCACTAATTTTACCTCTTTTCAATGTAATCTTTTTGTAATAATCACGTTTTTCACAATAACATAGATAATTATGCATGTAAAATGAGACGAAAAGATGAATCTACTTACTAAATTAGATTATCGCTTACAATGCAATGATTTAGCTATCCTAATATTATGATTAGAATTTTCTCATTTTGTATTTTTGTATATAAATCATATAAAATTTCATGGTTCCTAATGTATATATATTCATAGAAACAAACTGAGAATCCTTCTATGGTAATTTTTATTTAAACTAGTTGGTAAGTTCAAGTGATAGATTGACGGATATAATGTAAGGTAAATTTCGTGCGATTTAATAAGTGTAGCGTTATAATATACTATAAGTATTAGAATAAATATAACGATAGGAGATATAAGATGGAAACAATAAAAATGCAACTTCAAGAAAATAGTCCTTTTCCCAATAACAAACTGCCTGTCGTCATATATAAAAAGGCATTAGATGAGATTTTTAAACAAAATGACTATTCTAGAGAGGACGTTCTAGGTTTTCTAGAGAAACATCATTATTCAAATGGTTGGATAAATGGAATTTTATCTAAGCATCACTTTCATTCAATTGCCCATGAGGTGTTAGCATGTATTTCCGGATCAGCGAGGGTACAATTGGGAGGTCCTGAGTCAAAAATTATTACCTTTACTCAAGGGGATGTCGTATTCCTACCAGCCGGAACAGCGCATAAAAAGATGGATTCAACTGAAGACTTCATAATTGTAGGCGCATATCCGAATGGAGATTCATACGACATGCGCTATGGAGAAATAAGTGAGTATGATAAAGTAAAAGAGAACATTATACAAGTTCCCAAGCCGGAACTTGACCCTGTCACGGGACAATCGTTTTTAAAGGATTGATTTCGTATAAATGAAAGTGAGATGTATACTATGAACACAGCAAGCAAATCAGAAAATATCGAAGCCCTAATAGACGAAATTATGCCAGAAAGCCAAATAGATAAAAATTATATTTATGGTTACACACAACCAGGTTTAATGGCTTCAATAATGTATAATAAGTTTCAATTTTTAGTAGCTTCAGATTATTACATTGTGTATTTTACTCCTGACAATCTACTATTTTTATCCGTTACAACTTTAGGAGACTTAAGTGGAGAGTATGCAATTATTCCAACCGAAGATATTGAATTTTTCAAAGCGAAAAAAGGATTAATTCAATATAAAATCACAATCAAATTTTATGGTGAACAAAAGAGCATGATTTTAAAGTGCAATAAGGCTATTCTCAATATGAAATGGCAAAAAGAAAATATAAATCATTTGCTTGAGACCAAATGGAATGGCTTTGTAAAATAAATCTAAAATAAACGCATTAAACTGACTAATTGTTTAATGCGTCTTTTGTTATGAAGCGTATTTACGTCTTAAGGCGGATGGTTTTTATACTAAATTTGTTAAAATATAACTATACTAAAAAATAAAAAACAAAATCAATCTGTAATAAATGAGAGGATAGATTTAATGAATTTAAATACACAATTTTGGGGTGAAGTATTTTCAACAGGAGTTAGAAATATTTGGCTATTTGCAAAAGCTGAAGTAAAAGTCATTGGTATTGTAATATTACTACTCTTTCTAGGCTTTTGGGGAATTGGCTATGAACCTGGTCATGCTATTGCATTTGCGATTGGGATTAGTCTATTAGATTTAATTCCCGTCGTCGGTGCGGGCATTGCATTCATACCTTGGGTAATCATTGAATGGATATTTGGTGATCCAAGTCAAGGGTGGTTATTACTCTTCCTATACATTGGAGTCGAAATTATCGAACAATTAATTGAACCATTTTTCTTAGGAAAAGACTTAGAACTACCATTCTGGTTACCAGCAGTCATTATGATCATATGTGCGGTTATATTTAATGTGCTTGGGATTGTAGTTGCATCTGTATTAATACCATTCATAGCAGCATATCGCCAAGTCCGTAATAAATACCGTAGAGAAGGACAGCTAAACAATTATTATGATTAAATAATAAAGGATCGCAGAATATCTGTGCTCCTTTTGTGTTTTGAGTTTAAAAAATTCTAGTCTAGATGCGCATACAATTGTGGATAATTATTACAGAGAGGGATACGTGGTTTACAGATTTCTCTTCCAAAGTTTATCATTGCTTGGTGGGCATGTCCCCATTTCTCAGGGGGCAGGATCTCTGTTACACGCTTTTCTATATCTTGAGCTGTCGCATCATCGTCAACAATGTTGTGATGCTTACATATTCGCGTTACATGGGTATCAACTGCAAAAGCAGCTTCGCCATACGCGACACTCAAGATAATATTGGCAGACTTCGGACCAATACCGGTTAAGGATGTTAATTCTTTACGTGTAGATGGAACCTCTCCTCCAAAGTTATCTAATAACTGCTGGCTACTCATAAAAATATAGCGCGCTTTATTATGATATAAGCCAATCGTATTTATATACGTTTCAATCTCTTCAATACTCGATTCGACGACCGCTTCAGGCGAAGGATATCGTTCAAATAATTTGTCCTGAATTTTTTCAATGGAAGCATCTGTTGCTTGCGCACTCAAAATGACAACCATTAATAATTGAAAGGCATTCTCATATCGCATGGTAGGTCTTGCATCTGGATATAAATTCATAATTTCATTAAGTACGATTTTGGCATCTGTTCTACTTAGCATCTTATCATTCCTACTATAAGTTTTAATTATATTATAGTATATAATTAAATATTTTACAGGAATAACAAGTTTGAAATTTACTTTTTAACTGTTTCTAACATATTTTTATAGGCTTCGATCATAATTGTAACATCCATTGAGCAAGTAACAGCATCAAAGCCATAGTCTATATAATTTTTAGCTTGATCAGTATTTGCCCCAAAAATTAAAGTGAATTTATTGTTATCACGACATGCTTTATAAATACGAGCCAGAGCCTCTTTAAAAATAGGGTGATCAAATTGAGCGGGAATACCTAAGGCAATCGTTAAATCAAAAGGACCAACAAAGATACCGTCAACACCATCGATCGCACAAATTTCTTCGATATTCTCTAAACATTCAGGTGTTTCACATTGTGGGATGATTAACGTTTCTTGATTACGCTCTTTAAAGTAGGCTGGTAAATTGGAAACTTTATCACTAAAACCAAAATCAGTGACACGAGATAGGGAAAATCCACGGTTACCAATGGGTGCGTACTTCCCCCAATCAACCACTTGTTTAACTTCATCAACAGTTCGAATATTTGGAATAATTAACCCTTGAACACCAACATTTAATGGACGTAATACATTCGATCGACGAATATCTTTTATTCTCATTAAAGTAGACATATCACGTAATTCAGCTGTATGAACAATTTCCAACAGTGATTCCGTGGTAAATGTACTGTGTTCAATATCAACAATGAAAAAATTTAATCCCGTAATACCTAAATATTCTACGATAGAAGTTCCAAACATTTCAAAGAACATGCCAACTACTTGTTCGCCTGCCTGCATTTTCTTTAATATCATATTTTCTTTCATTATTATCCCCCTTAATTCTATGTTAACTGTATCATAAAGGTAATGGGAGCACATTCATCAAAGCCATATAGTGCAACAAACTGTATAATAGGGTATAAAGAATTGAAAATAAAACAACCCACTTCAATTGCATATATAAATAAGCAAAGAACTCTCGAATAAAAGCATTCGCATTGAATACCCAGTTCTTACCTGATTCAGCACCATAGCTCACAGATTTTAAACCTAGTTTTTTAGCAATCAATTCAGCTCTAAACAAATGATACATTGTACTGATAATTGCAAATGAAGCATCTTCAGAGGCAAAGTGCTGACTTGAGAATAAAATATTTTCATATGTATTTACAGATTGATCTTCAATAATAATATGATTTTTTGGGACACCTTGGCTTATTGCATAATTAGCCATGGCTAGTCCCTCTGGAATCATCTCATCATCACCTTGGCCACCAGACATAATTAATATTAAATCAGGGGCTTCTTTGTATACTTGAATTGCTTTATCAATTCGTTTGGCAAGTAAAGGAGTCACTTTTTCTTTATTCAATCCAGCGCCTAGAACGATGAGATAATCTACGCTTGGTTTCTCTTTACTAAATAAATTCATCAGAGCCGAAAGAAGATAGCTGTTAACGACTAGTATACCCAAACAAATACCACAAACAAAGTAACCAATTCCCCATGTAATTAAAGGGAGTTGAAGTATTTCGATGACATTAATTTCGTTCAGATACAATAGAAGAGAAATGATAATACCGACAAACAAACTAATTATTAAGCATTTGAACAATTTTCTATGTTTGCTTAAGAAACCTATAGTCAAAACCACAGGTATAATTAAGAATAGAATAACTAATATTATACCCATAATTAGCGCCAAATTATTAAAGTTAAAAATCAGAAACATAACAACACTTTGAATTGCGACTAAAATCATGACCAGACCTAAAAAAATAGTTCTAGGTTCATATTTATAAATAACAAAACAAAGTACGAATAAAAGAATAAAAACTAACAATGACATTGCCATTTGATCCTCCGGGTGCATTTATTATACGAATTCAAGAAATAATGGTAACATAATCATATCAAGTTTAGGAGGAAATATGTATGACACAATTAAAAGAAGTATTTACATTTTCAAACGGTTTAGAAATCCCTGCGATTGGATTGGGAACATGGCAAATGAGCCCAGAAGAAGCAGAACAAATGACAGCTTATGCGTTAAATAATGGCTATATACATATCGATACTGCCCGCACTTATGGAAATGAAGAGGGTGTCGGTAAAGGGATGAAAGCTTCAGGAGTGAACCGAGAAGACTTTTTCCTAACTACTAAAGTAAGTGCTTTTTCAAAAACTTATGATGAAGCTAAAAAAGACATTGAAGACTCATTAACGGCTTTAGATACTGAGTATCTTGATTTAGTGATTATTCATGCTCCTCGTCCTTGGGACAAAATGCATTCCGATGGACCCATTGAGAGATTATATTTTGAAGAGAATCTGCAAGTATGGAGAGCATTGGAAGAAGCATATGAAGCAGGTAAAGTAAAAGCCATTGGTGTTTCAAACTTTGAAATTGATGACTTAGTAAAACTGCTAGTGAATGTAAAAATCAAACCAATGTTAAATCAAATTAAATACCATATTGGTTTCCGCGATGAGCAGTTAGTTCAATATTGCCAAGAAAATGACATTATTGTAGAAGCTTACTCTCCAATTGGAACAGGAAAATTATTAAATAATCCGGACATTCAAACGATTGCAGATAAATACAATAAATCAACAGCTCAAATTGCGATTCGTTATTGTTACCAAAAAGACTTAGTTGTATTACCAAAATCAGTTCACGAAGAATATGTGGATAATAATGCGGACCTTGATTTTGAGATTTTAGCAACTGACATGGATTACTTAAATCGTTTAGTTATAAACTAATATATATAGAAACAGACTCCAGTAAAAACTGGAGTCTGTTTTTTTGTTATTCACATCCAATGCCGTCGTTATCACGATCTAAATGTGATGCATAGCCAGGTTCACCGCGGTAAATTGGTGCCGCGCCGGCTTCTCGTACAGCAGTACAATTTTTATATGAGACATATTCTTCTACAGGAGCTTCTGTTGCTACTTCAGCAAAACCAGCAGGTTCTATCTCACCTTGACCTTCAGTCGCATCGGAATTGACCGGTTGATTCGAAGAAGAGCTGTTCACAATCGCATTCCCAGTAAAGTATAAAGTAGTGCCAGGGTGATCATTGTTCGCTGGCGCTGTGGTTGCTGTTTGCTCAATATATTCCCCGTCATGCTGACCAGTTCCATAATCAAGCTGAACATTTTTCTGTCTATTTGGAATATAGATGTTAAATTGAAGGGTTTCGCCGCTATCATCAATGGAGAAACCTTCCATAAATGCACCTGAAGCAAGTAAGTTCCCATCTTCAAAGTAGGGTGTCACTCGGTAACGAACGGTCAGCAAATCATTTTCAATGGTACTTGCGACAAAGTTCTCAAAAGGTAACATACCATCCATATTAAACCATCGTGTTCCGGTCATTAGATTTAATTCTGGTACACCTTCACCAATCAATTGATGTCCTATTAAGTGTGATCGATTATAAAGCCAACCCCCACTATCAATTTGCTTGTACTTACCTTGATGCCAACCAGTAGGGTGGATGGCCGAGATATCGTTTCTTGACTCTTGCTCAGCAGGTAAGGTATCTACAGAAAGAACTGCGTTAGCAGCACCCACGCGACCTAAGTCATCTAATTGACTAAATTCCACCCATGTTTTTGTTGCGGTAATATCTTTGTTAGTAAAGTAAGGGATATTATTATTAATCTCGACATAAGTCTCACCTTCAGGCACATTTGGTGCACTTTTCGGCAATTCTGGTGTAATCGAGAAGCCACTGCTATCAATAAATTGTTCGTTAGCATCTGCGGACTTATGATCAATGGGAAATACAAGTAGCGTCAATATAAAGAATATTGACAGTTTATGAAATACATTCTTATTTATCTTCAAATTAAATTCTCCTAATCCAAAGTTTATCCTTATTATATTAATAATTAATTTATTTACAAGGCCTTTATAATATTTAATTATACATATTCAATATATATTAGCGATGTAATATTTTAAATCGATTAAATAAATAATAAATATATAAAATTTTATATAAACGCTTGATATTAATATTAGTTATATGTATAATAAAAACATTCAATAGTGAATGTAATCACAATGTGTGAAAAAGTGGTTTGAGGGGTGATATCATAAACATAGAAAGATTTATCGAAGTTAGAAAGCAAAAGGGCTTAGTTCAAAGTGATCTTGCTGAAGGTATCTGCACCCAAGCAACTTTAAGTCGTTTTGAAAACAACGGTCAGGTACCGAGTTTAAAAATACTTATTAAATTATGCAACCGGTTAGAATTACCACTTAGTGAATTATTTCCTAAAGTTGGAGTAAAATATTCTAAGTTAAAAGAGTTAATGGAAGAAGCCGAATTCTCACTCATCTTAAGTGAGTATGAGAAAGCGGGGAATTTGCTGGAAAAGATCGATTTAAACCTGATTGATAACTCAGAATTAACAATGCGATATCATTATTTAAAGGCATTTGTGATGATTTATAATAAGCATTCAACTATTGATACGTTGTATGAGTTGGATCAGATATTACTTGATAATCTTATCAACGAGTATGAACTATATAAATTACTCGCTTATACAGGCAGTGGTATTATCTTTAAGCAAATAGGCGAGTTAGAAAAAGCAGAGTTTTACTTTGCGAAAGTCTTAAATCGAATTTATGATTTTCCGACTCATCATATGGAAGAAGTTTGGCGTGTGTTACACATCGTCTTTGAATGCAGTAAGTTTTATGCACATATTGATGAGATAGATATTAGTAATGCTTTAGCTGAACATGCCGTTTCTATTTGCTCAGATAACCATGTGACATATTATCTAGCAAGGGCGGCAATCCAGTTAGCAAAAAATGCAATTACCATAAAAGAATCTAAAGATACAATTTTAGCTTTAATTTATGACGCCCGGGCCTATTCAAAAATTAATCGAAATAAAATTGCCTTAAGAGAACTTGATGCAATGGAAAAATATATAAAAAATGAATATTAAATAAGAGGGGATATTTAAATGAAGAAATTATTAGGAATTGTTGGGACTAACTCAAATAATTCAACTAACCGTAAGTTACTACAATATATGGAAACACATTTTTCTGATAAAGTCGATATTGAATTAGTTGAGATTAAAGAATTACCAATGTTTGTCAAAGATAAAAGTATTGAATTACCAGAGAGTGTTAAAGAGTTATCAGATAAAGTTGAACAAGCTGATGGAGTAATCATTAGTACACCTGAATATGATCATTCGGTACCTGCGGCATTAATGAATGCTTTAAGTTGGTTATCATTTAAAACGCATCCATTCGTAGATAAGCCTGTTATGGTTGTAGGTGCATCATATGGAACATTAGGCTCATCACGTGCTCAAATGCATGCCCGTCAAATTCTGGATTCACCTGAATTAAAAGCTAGAATTATGCCAAGTTCAGAATACTTATTAGATCATTCATTACAAGCATTTGATGAACAAGGGCAATTAATTTCAAAAGAAAAAATTGAATTACTTGAGGGCTTATTCTCAGATTTCTTAACTTTCGTTGAGATTACTGGGCAATTAATGGAAGCACATGCTGTTAATGTTAGAGAAGCAGATGACTATACTTGGGAAGATTAATAAAGGAGATAAGATAATATGAAATTAGTAGGAATCGTTGGATCAAATGCTGTTGAATCGTATAACCGTTTATTATTACAGTTTATCCAAAAACATTTTAACAAATTAATTGATTTAGATATTGTTGAGATTGATCAAGTGCCATTATTTAACCAAAGTGATGACCAAACTCAATCACCCGTCATTCAAGATATTGCTAAAAGAATTGAAGCGTCTGATGGTGTGATTATCGCAACGCCAGAACATAATCATACTATTCCAGCAGCTCTAAAAAGCTTAATTGAGTGGCTATCATTTAAAATTCATCCATTCGAAAATAAACCTGTCATGATTGTCGGTGCATCGTACTTCTCACAAGGATCTTCACGTGCTCAACTTTCATTAAGACAAATCTTAGACTCACCAGGTGTCAATGCGATTGTACTACCGGGGAATGAGTTCTTATTAGGGAATGTGAAAGAAGCATTTGACGAAGAGAATAATTTAAAAGACCAAGGAACAATAAACTTCTTAGCATCTTGCTTAGAAAAATTCATCCGATTTATTAAAGTCGTTTCAGAATTAGAAGGTAAAGGGGGAGCAACTGAAGTGGTAAAACCAATC
This sequence comes from Ruoffia sp. FAM 20857, assembly GCF_045528645.1. NCBI lineage: Bacteria > Bacillati > Bacillota > Bacilli > Lactobacillales > Aerococcaceae > Ruoffia > Ruoffia sp. FAM 20857. The sequence goes on along the minus strand of NZ_JBGQRB010000016.1, from coordinate 23,314 downwards.
GAGGAAGATTTATTTGCTAATGGAAAGATTGACACAACAATTGAAGGTGTAGAGATGACGGCTCCAGACTGGGTAGAACAAGCAGCTGAAAAAGTAAACCCAGCGACAGGAAATGACTATGTCAAACTTAATAGAGGTATCCTAACAGTGAACCAAATTGATCAATTCTTAAGATCAATGCCAATGGAATTAACGTTTGCTGATAGTAACAACCAATTCTTATACTATAACAGCGTTCTACCTTCAGAAGAAATGTTCGCCAAACGTTATCCAGAACAACCAGGAAACCCTCTTGGTGCATGTCACCCAGACCGTACACACAAAAATGTGAAATGGGTTATCTCACAATTACGTTCAGGAAAACAAGATATTGTCCGTGTTCACGTACCAACACATGGGCCAGATAAATTTGTGGTTCACAACTATCAAGCAATTCGTGATGATGAAGGTAATTACATGGGAATTAATGAATATATTATGGATATTAAACCAACAGTTGATTGGTACTTACAACAAACTGGTCAAGAATTAGTTGGAGGAAAAGATACAGTATCAGGCGCTTCACAAAGCGATAATAAACAAGCTGACACAGTTTCAGGTGCATCACAAAGCAATGCAGCAGAACCAGAAGTGGATACAGTATCAGGTGCATCTTCACATTAATATGATATAATTTAGTAAAAGTTCGGAGGTAAATCTTCGAACTTTTTTGGCTAAATAATGATTTAAGGGGTTTTAAATATGGAAAGTATTACTTTTAAAGCAATGGGTACGACGATTAATTTACAAATCGAACATGAATTTTCGCACTATTTGTTAAACGAAGCTAAAAAACGATTGTTAGATTACGAAAATCGTTTTAGCGCGAATGATGCGAACAGTTTATTGATGAAGGTCAATCAATTTGCTGGTATCAAAGCTGTTGCTGTTGACCCTGATATATTTGAACTCATTAAGATAGGCAAAGTCTATAGTGTAGATTTATCGAATACATTAAATATTGCGATTGGCCCCTTAATCAAACTATGGAAGATAGGTTTTTCTGATGCAAAAGTTCCAACTCAAGCCGAGATAGACGAACGCTTAACACTCATTGACCCTAATTTGATTCAGTTAAATGACGAGAAACAAAGTGTTTATTTAGAAAGAAAAGGGATGGAAATTGACTTAGGTGCATTAGCTAAAGGCTTTTTTGCTGATCAAATCAAACACTTCTTGAAAAAAGCAGGCGTTAAAAAGGGGATCATTGACTTAGGCGGTAATGTCTTATTACTGGGAAGTCATCCAACAAATCCAGACACGTTATGGCGAGTTGGGGTTCAAAATCCTTTCATGACAAGGAATAATTTAGTTGGATTATTGAAGGTTAAAGATAAATCGGTTGTTACTTCAGGTATTTATGAGCGAACATTTGTCTATAATGGCGAAGAATATCATCATATATTTGATAGTAAGACAGGTTATCCAGTCAAAAATAATATCGCAAGTTTAACAATAGTCTCTAAAGAATCTTTAACAGGGGAACTCTATACAACGATGTATTATAAAGCCGAAGCGCATGATATTATAAAACAAATAAATCAAATACAAGATGTAGAAGCGGTTGTTATTACAAAAGACAGTGAAATTTTAATCACACATGGATTAGTGAATGATGTTATAAAAATAGACTAAGTGTACAGCTCTTGCTCTCAAGTAGGAGCTGTTTTTGAATTTTGAAATAATTATGAATGCGATCATTTTATTTTGAGGAGTGTTTAAACGTAACGATAACTAGCTATCATTAGATGAGTCAACTATACTTTAGATAAGATAATAATAAATGACGGTGGAGGTGAATGAGATGACAATGAAGATGATTATGGATTTAGACACGGGTGTGGATGATGCTTTAGCTTTAGCGTATGCACTTAGTTTTGATAAAGTAGAACTTATTGGCGTCACTACAAGTTTTGGTAATGTCACTTTAGAAAACGCAACAAAGAATACAATAAACTTACTTGATTTACTAGGTCATAGTCATATTCCAGTTTTTGAAGGTGCGAGTTCGCCTTGGGGTGAGACGAGCTATGAACCTCAACCACATCTATTACATATCCATGGAGAGAATGGTATCGGAAACGTTGAATTAGGTGAACCGAAAAGACAACCTAGTAAACAAAGTGCAGTGGATTTCATCATTGAATCTGCAAATACATTTGGGGAAGAGTTAATATTATATACGGCTGGACCTATGAACAATTTAGCTGATGCAATTAAAAAAGATAAAGAAGCCATTGAAAAGATTGGTAAAATTGTAAGTATGGGGAGTGCACTAACAGTACCTGGGAATGTTTCACCATATGCCGAAGCAAATATTCATAGAGATTCTAAATCTGCTCAATATGTCTTCGCTAGTGATATTCCAATGACATTAGTTGGTCTGGATGTAACACTCAAGACAATGATTAAAGGGACAGATATCTCGTCTTGGCATCCAATAGGTACAAAAGCAAGCGAGGCTATGGTTGAAATGGCTAATTACTACTATACTAATGAATTTGATAATGCTGAGATTGGTGGCGCTATGCATGATCCTTTAGCAGTGGAAGTCGCACTGAACCCTTCAATTGTTACTCAAACAACAAAAATTAATCTTAAAGTAGAAACTGAAGGTGATGCGAAGGGAAGAACCATTGGAAATCTAGACTTATTAAATCGACCATATAAGTCTATGACAGTGTGTTTAGATGTAGATAGTGAACTTTTTACTCGGCGATTTATTGAAAGAGTCCAGCATGTTTTAAGACAAGTAGATTAAGCCTTTGCATTGTAACCTTATTCAGTTATAATAAAGTATAATTAAATATGACAGTTCGTAACCATCCTGTCATTAAACAAAACTAGGGCTAATTTTAAGTTAAAACTCTAGAGATGTTATATAGACATCTCTATTTTTGTTGCTTTCAATTTGCCGAAAAGGAGAGAAAAAATGCAAGGTAGAAGTAATGAAGACATGGGTAATGTGAGTTTGTTGGGGAATCAAGGAACTAAATATTTGGATAATTATGCGCCAGAAATTTTAGAATCGTTTCCAAATAAGCATTTGGATAATGATTATTTTGTTAAATTTAATTGTCCCGAGTTTACGTCTTTATGTCCAATGACAGGGCAACCAGATTTTGCGACTATTTACATTAGCTATGTTCCAGGGGAGAAAATGGTTGAAAGTAAGTCATTAAAACTTTACTTATTCAGTTTCCGTAATCATGGTGACTTTCATGAAGATTGTATGAATATCATTATGAAAGACCTCATTAAGCTGATGGAACCAAAATATATTGAAGTATGGGGTAAATTCACACCTCGTGGTGGAATCTCGATCGATCCATATTGTAATTATGGTCAACCCGGAACAAAGTGGGAAGATATGGCTTGGGAACGACTTAAAAATCATGATTTATATCCTGAGAAAGTGGATAACCGTTAGGTTAAAGGGGGTATAATGATGAAATTAGTTTTATTAAGTGGTGGAGTTGATAGCTCTACGGCCTTAGCTCTTGCTAAAGCAACCGATCCAGATATATTAGCAATTACTTTTACGTATAATCAACAACATGAACAAATGGAATTACTAGCCGCTCAAAAAGTCAGTGAATATTATCAAGTCAGACATAAAATTATGGATTTAAGTTCAATTTTTTCAGATAGTCAATCTGCCTTGAGTTTAAATAACGATATCCCAATTGCTGAGGGAGCATATGGAGAATCAAATGAACTTAATACAGAAGTAGAGTTTCGAAATGGTGTCTTTTTAGCAATATTAGCTTCATTGGCTAAACAGTATCGAGCTGATGAAATTTACTTCGGTGCACATCAAGACGAGTCAGGAACAGTTTATCCTGACTGTTCGCCTGAATTTATTCAAACAATGAATCAAGCGATTCAGCTTGGTACAAATAATTCTGTATCAATAAAAGCTCCCTTCATGACTAGGTTAAAAAAAGATATTGTAGCCACAGGGATTGAATTGGAGGTACCTTATGAGCTAACTTACAGCTGTTACAAAGGGACTGACCCTGCTTGTGGAGTTTGTGGTACGTGTATTGACCGCAAAAAAGCTTTTGAAGCGAATGGACTGGAGGTAGCATAAAATGCAAAGTATAAAAACAAAAAAATTAGTTAATAATGCGTTGTTAGCATCATTATACGTGGCCTTGACTTTAATTAACCCTATCTCTAGTGGGATATTTCAGTTTAGAGTGTCAACATTATTAGTACCAGTTCCATTTTATCAACCTAAATTAGCACCAGGAATACTTTTTGGTGTGATGATCAGTAATATTTTTAGTCCGTTAGGGCCAATTGATATATTATCGGGTTTTCTAATTCAATCCGTGACTCTTTATGTGTTTAACCGATTATTCAAATCCGCTTACATTAAAAGTATAGCTTATGGAATATGGTGTGGCATCGTGGTTGGGGCGACCTTGCATTATGCAGTGGGCGCACCGTTTTGGGTAAGTGTCATCAGTGTTGCGATATCTAACATTATCGTAGCTTTAATAGGTACATTTGTTGTAGAGAGATATCTCTCTTCTTTCATAAAACAAATGGCACATTAAATGTATTAATTTAATTCATCAATGAGCAGAAATCTAAATAGATTTCTGCTTTTTTTGTTATTTTTGAATTGCAAACACCTCAAATTTAAAAAACAAGTTTTATGCATGAATTAAAAAATAGTAAATCGAACAATCGACTGAATCCTTATACGGAACACTGCTATTGGTAATTCCAGTACAAAAAAATTAATTGCTTTCTAATACGAAAAGATAACCAGGTAAATTGCCTGGGTTTTTGCTTATATATACCGCTTTCTATGTTGATATAGTACAATAAAAATATGGAGAAAAATTACAAGTTTAGAGGAGTCAAATTTATGTATAAAGATAACGAATTGATTATCCGCACGTTGAAAGAACAAGATTTAAATCAATTGTGGGAATTTATATTCAAGGAAGATAATCCAGAATGGAAACAATGGGATGCGCCTTACTACCCACATGCATCAAAGTCATATGAGAATTTTCTAAAGGATTCTAATCAATGGGTTGATCAAGTTGATCGATGGGCAATTGAATATAAAGGAAAGTTGATTGGAACTGTCTCCTATTATTGGGAGCACGAACCATCGCTTTGGTTAGAAACTGGTATTGTGATTTATGATGCATCCAATAGAGGACAACATATTGGTAGGCGTGCATTATCTCTTTGGATTAGTCATTTATTTAATACATTACCCTTAGTTCGTGTGGGGTTGACGACTTGGTCTGGAAATGAACCGATGATCAAAGTTGCTGAGAATTTAGGCATGCAGATGGAAGCGCGAATACGTAAAGTAAGACTATATAATGATTATTTTTATGACTCAATTCGTATGGGGATTTTACGTGAGGAATGGGATAAATTAAATAAATTTACATTGGAGTAGCTAATTTGCTGCTCCTTTTTTTATAAATATATATGTTATTCGTAAAAATTCAACTGTTAGATAAAAACCCTTAAGAATAACTTTACAAGTCTTATGTAAATTTAAATGTTATTTTAAGCCGAACGTTCGACTATAAAGCTTCTGAATTGTTCTCATAAAGATTGTTTCAAATTTTTATAAGGTGTAACTTAAATATGACAAAAAAAGTTTTTTATATAAATATACGAATGGGAGTGGAATGCTTGATGAGAACGATTGAAGGAATGAGCTCAGTAGGAGCGAATTTCCGAGGCATCGATAGTGTCGTAGAGTCTGGTGGATTATTTGGTATTTGGAGTCATCCCTTAGCTAATAAAATCACCTATTTTGGACTTCATGCTTTACAACACCGGGGGCAAACGAGTGCTGGGATAGTAACAAAAGATGAGAACACTTTTACGAGTTTTCGCGGTCGAGGATTAATTTCACATATTTTTGATACAGAAGATAAATTAGAGAAGTTAGTAGGGAACAGCGCCATTGGTCAGGTTCGTTCTGCCACTGTTAGCGATCAGGCAGATGATTCGAATATTCAACCGTTATTATTTCACTTCAATAATCAATCGATAGCCATCACTCATAATGGAAATTTAACTGAAGCCTTGTCTTTACGTCAACAATTAGAGGACGAGGGGGCCGTATTTTCCACAAACTCTGCGGCTGAAATTTTAATTCATTTGATTCGACGTTCAAAGAAGAATAATTTTACAGATGCTTTTCAATCATCCATCGAACAATTAAATGGTGGGTTTAATTTTTGTTTATTAACGGATGATGCGTTGTATGGAGCCGTGGATAAACATGGATTTAGACCACTAGTCATCGGACAGTTTTCTAATGGTGCTTATATCTTAGCTAGCGAAACATGTGTGTTATCAAGTGTTGGGGCAAAATACGTCACAGAAGTGCAGGCTGGGCAATATGTAGTTATAAATGATGAAGGTTATCATATCACAAACTACACTAACTCACAGAAAGCAACACTTGAACCAATGGAATTTATATATTTTTCACGACCTGATTCTGATATTTCAGGAATTAATGTTCATACTGCACGAAAAGAGATGGGGCGCCGTTTAGCTAAAGAACGGCCAACACACGGGGCAGATTTAGTGATTGGCGTACCTAACTCATCACTTTCTTCTGCAAGTGGTTACGCCGAAGAACATAGTTTGCCTTATGAGATCGGATTAATTAAACATCAATATATTGGTAGAACATTTATCCAACCCAATCAAGAATTACGGGAACAAGGAGTTCGGTATAAACTTTCTGTTGTTGAAAGTCTAATACGTAATAAATCAATTGTCCTTGTTGATGACTCGATAGTGCGGGGGACGACAGTGCGCCACTTAGTTGAGTTACTTAAAGGGGCTGGAGCGAAAGAAGTTCATTTAAGAATTGCCAGTCCGCCTATTCGATTCCCAAACTATTACGGCATTAATACAACACATACAGAGGAATTAATTGCTGCGAACTACACAATTAAAGAGTTAAATGAATTGTTTGGTAGTGATTCACTTGGCTACCTGTCAGTTAAAGGCTTAGTTGATAGTATTAATTTTGATAAGAATATCCCGGATCAGGGAGTTAGTTTAGACGCCTATACCGGTCAATACCCTTCAGATATAGGAGATTATCAGAATGAATTTCAAGAAAGTTTAACCCCATTACAAAAGAAAATTATAAAAGGAGAATTTAGTGATGAGTAATGCATATCAACAATCAGGTGTCGATATTGAAAAAGGATACGATGCAGTTGAACGAATGAAAAAGCACGTTAACAGAACAATGCGTCCAGAAGTTATGAACCAATTAGGAAGTTTTGGAGCATTGTTTAAGTTGGACACGAAGCAATACAAAAATCCAGTATTAGTTAGTGGTACGGATGGTGTTGGGACAAAAATATTACTTGCTCAACAGTCAGGTAAATTAAACACCATCGGTATCGATGCAGTGGCCATGTGTGTCAATGATACCTTAGCCCAAGGTGCTCAGCCTTTATTCTTTTTAGATTATCTTGCTGTAGGCAGTACAGTTCCAGAAGATATTGAACAAATCGTTTCAGGTGTAGCGGAAGGTTGTGTTCAAGCCAATGCTGCACTTGTTGGGGGCGAAACAGCTGAGATGCCTGATTTATATGCAAATGGTGAGTTTGATTTAGCGGGATTCTGTGTCGGAGTTGCTGATGAAGCAAATATTCTAGACGGTTCTAAAGTTAAGGCTGGGGATGTGCTCATTGGTTTACCGAGTTCAGGCATTCACTCAAATGGTTATTCATTAGTACGCAAAATATTCTTCAAAGACCATGAAATGAACTTTGAAGATCAACTATCAGATGGACATACATTGATTGATCATTTGTTAACCCCGACTAAGATATATGTCAAAGAAGTCATGCCGTTTGTCGATTCACAAAGTATTAATGGTATAGCGCATATTACCGGCGGTGGCTTCTTTGAGAATCTACCGCGCATGTTCTCAAAGAGTTTGACGGCAGTGGTAGATGTTCATACGTGGACAATCCCAACTATATTTAATGAATTACAGAAATTTGGAGAATTAGACCTTGAGGAAATGTTTAACGTTTTTAACATGGGTATCGGGATGGTCTTAGCAGTTGAAGAAACAAAAGTAGAAACAATTCTCTCAAGTATCAATGAAAGTATGGTTATTGGACGCATCGAGGATCAAAAGAATGAGGGCGAAACTGTTCGTCTAAATATAGATAAGGAGTAGTACTTGACTATGAATCTAGCACTATTCGCTTCAGGAAATGGAACAAATGTACAAGCCATCATTGATGCAGTCAAAGCAGGAGAGATAGCGGGAAATATTAATTGTTTAGTCTGTGACAATCCTAAAGCTTATGTGGTTAAACGGGCAAAGGATGTAGGGATTGATACTTTAATCTTAAGTCCCAAAGACTGCCAAAGTCGCCAAGCATGGGAGCTTGAAATTATTAAATATTTAGAGGCTCATCAAGTTGATTTAATCATTCTAGCTGGCTTTATGCGAATTATTGGAGCGGACATACTCAATCACTATCCGAAAAAAATTATTAATATCCATCCATCACTCTTACCGGCGTTCCCTGGTCGTAAAGGCATACAAGACGCATATAATGCTGGTGTAAAAGAGAGTGGAGTCACAGTCCATTATGTTGATGCAGGGATTGACACAGGAGAAATTATTGCTCAGGAAAGACTTCAAATTCAACCGGAATGGACATTAGAAAAATTAGAAAATAAAATTCATCAAATCGAACACTCTTTATATCCGAAAGTGATTCAACAATTGGCAAAAGAGTTCAATGAGAAAGGAATCAATGTAAAATGACAAAATATGCACTACTTAGCGTATCTGATAAGACTGGAATCATCGAAGTAGCTCAAACGCTTGTAAATAATGGAATTGAATTATTATCAACAGGAGGCTCCTTTAAGACTATCGAAGAAGCGGGTATTCCGGTAACTGCCGTGGAAGATTATACAGAATTTCCAGAAATGATGGATGGACGTGTAAAAACGTTACATCCCAAAATACATGGTGGCTTATTAGGGTTACGCGATAATAATGAGCATATACAAGCTATGAATGACCACGGTATTTCAACGATTGATTATGTCATTGTTAATCTATATCCGTTCAAAGAAACAATTACTAAACCTGATGTCACATTGGCAGATGCGATTGAAAATATCGATATCGGTGGTCCGTCAATGCTACGTAGTGCAGCAAAGAACTATCAATCAGTCACCGTTGTTACAGATCCCGCAGATTACCCAACATTAATTCAACAACTTACAGATAATAATGAAAGTACTTATGAATTTAGACAGTATTTAGCTGGTAAAGTGTTTCAATTGACCTCTCATTATGATGCATTAATTTCAGATTACTTAGATCAGTTTAACAAGAAAGAACAAAACTTTGAAGTTAACCAGTGGTCCCACAAGACCTTAACTTATTCAGAAAAGCAATCTTTACGTTACGGGGAGAATAGTCATCAATCGGCTACCTTCTATAAAGAACTCAATGCACCGAAATCTTCCATTGCAGCAGCCATTCAATTGAATGGTAAAGAATTATCTTACAATAATCTAAAGGATGCGGATGCAGCGATTAAGATTGCAAGAGAGTTTACAGAACCAGTAGCCGTAGCAGTTAAACATATGAATCCATGTGGTGTGGCGATAGCAGATACAATTGAATTAGCCTTTGAACGTTGTCAACAAGCGGACCCTGTTTCAATATATGGTGGAATTGTGGTCGTGAATCGGGAAGTATCATTGGAATTAGCTAATGCTTTAGGGAAAATATTCTTAGAAATTATAGTAGCACCAAGCTTTAGTCCAGAAGCATTGGAAAGATTAACTAAAAAGAAAAACTTACGTCTTTTAACTATCGATTTTGATGAAGAATCAAATATTGATCAAGAAGAATATGTTTCAGTTTCAGGTGGATTATTAGTACAAGCAGTGGATCAATCCAATGAATTGGTGAAAGATTCTTTAACAGACATTCCAAATACATGGGATGTCTCGACAAAACGACAACCGACACTTGAAGAACTAAAAGCGATGAACTTTGGTATGAAAGTTGTAAAACATGTTAAAAGTAATGCAATAGTAGTGACAAATGATTATATGACCTTAGGAATTGGAGCAGGGCAGATGAACCGTGTTGGTTCTGCTGAGATTGCACTAAAACAAGCCGAAGAGAAAGATGCAACTTTAAGACAGACATATGTGATGTCAAGTGATGCATTTTTACCAATGTCAGATACTGCAAAATTAGCACATCGTCGAGGTATCACAGCGATTGCTCAACCAGGAGGGTCGAAATATGATCAAGACTCTGTTCAAGTTTGTGATGACAATGACGTTGCTATGGTTATGACTGGTTACCGCCATTTCAGACACTAAAATATATTAATTAGGAGAGAACCCAATGAAAGATATCTTAATTATTGGATCGGGCGGACGTGAGCATGCCTTGGCACTTGCTTTTGCCCGCAGTCCTCAAGTAGAGCAAGTATATGTTGCCCCGGGTAATCCAGGTATGATTATGACTAATCATAATATAGAATGTGTAAATATTCCGGTAACAGAAATCGAACGTTTAGCGGAGTTTGTAGAAAGTTCAGCGATTGACCTGACATTTGTTGGTCCCGAACAACCTTTGGAGTTGGGCATTGTTGATTATTTTATAAGTCTCAATTTACCTATCATAGGGCCAACAAAAGCAGCTGCACGATTAGAAAACTCAAAAAATTTCGCTAAAGATATAATGTCACTTGCAAAAGTTAATACTGCTAAACATCGTTTCTTTAAAGCCGGAGAATGTCTAGAAGCGATTGAATATGCAGAAGCCTTAGGGTTACCATTTGTTATCAAAGCAGATGGCCTAATGAGTGGTAAAGGTGTCGTTATTCCAGAAACGATGGAGGAAGCTGTGAGTTCCCTCGAGTTGATGATGGATAAGAGTAATAAAGAAGTGCTCATTGAAGAATTCTTAACTGGAACAGAATTTTCTCACTTTAGTTTAGTTAATGGAGATCATATTATATCGCTTGGTACGGCGTGTGATTATAAGCGTGCGTTTGATAATGATTTAGGATTGAATACGGGAGGCATGGGTTCTTTCGCTCCAGTTCCTTGGTTTGATGAAGAAGCAGAACACCGTGTGTTGACGGAGATTGTTCATTCCATTGCCAATCAAATGATCGAGAACGAAACACCGTTCACTGGTATTCTTTATACTGGAATTATCTGGACGAGTGAGGGGCCAAAAGTGATTGAATTTAATACTCGCTTGGGAGATCCAGAGACTCAAGTTTTACTTACGTTGTTAGAGAATGACTTCTATGAAGTTGCTCAAGCTCATTTAGAACAATCACCTATAGATATTCGTTTTAAAAAGCAATTTAATCTAGGAGTTGTACTTGCAGCCGAAGGCTATCCAAGTCTGCCAAAAGCAAATATTCCTTTAAATATTCCAAAGACAATTGAAGACAATGTTTACTTTGCAGGGGTGGATGGTAGTCCTGAGAAAGGACTCCAATCAAGTGGCGGGCGAATCTTAATGGTTACTTCTAGTGGCGATACTATTGAAGAAGCTAGGGAAAAAGTTTATAACGATATGAAACAATTTGATATTCAAGATACATTCTACCGAACAGACATTGGTTTACATCGAAATAAGGAGGCGTAAAGCATGACAGAACAAACAGATATTGCTGTAGTCATGGGCAGTATTTCTGATTGGGAACAAATGCAACATTGTTGTCAATTTTTAGATACACTAAATTTAACTTACGATACAAAGGTAATCTCGGCTCATCGTATGCCTACGGAGATGATTTCTTTTGCAGAAAATGCTAAGAGCAATGGTTATAAGGTGATCATCGCAGGTGCTGGAGGAGCTGCTCACTTACCAGGTATGATTGCTTCAAGTACTACATTGCCCGTTATTGGTATACCGATAAAATCAAGCGCACTAAGTGGGATGGATTCACTCCTTTCAATCGTCCAAATGCCAGCTGGTGTACCAGTCGCAACGATGGCAATCGGACCAGCAGGAGCCAAAAATGCTGGATTAATGGCAGCAAGAATTCTTGCTGTGACTGACAAAATAGTTGAGAATTCTTTAAAAGAATTTCAAGTGAATCAACGACAAGCTGCTCTGGAGAGTACTGGTGAGTTGAATGACTAAGGTGATTCAACCGGGCGCAACGATTGGTATTATTGGTGCTGGACAACTTGGAAAGATGTTAGCTCAATCTGCCCAAAAGATGGGCTATAAAGTAGCGATGTATGATCCTAACCCAACTTCTTGCGGCTTTGCTGTTGCCCATTCAACAACAGTAGCGGATTTTACGAACAGGGAAGCTTTATTGAAATTTGTTCAAAGCGTTGATGTAGTCACATATGAGTTTGAAAATATTGATGGTGACCTACTTAAAGAACTGGAAAGTGAAAGTTATTTACCACAAGGGACAAGCTTATTACTGAACTCACAAGATCGAATTAAAGAAAAGGATTGGCTGAATCAACAAGGCATACCTACGACTGACTTTACTGAAGTGAATAGTTGGACAGATTTAACAGATGCAATAAAAGCAATCAATTTACCAGCGTTTTTAAAAACAACACGTTTTGGTTACGACGGTAAAGGACAAGTTTTCTTAACTGACAAATCAGATTTAGAAGCGAAGCAATCAGATATTGAAGCCTTGTTAGAAGAGCAATCATTAATTTTAGAGGCATTTTGTGACTTTAAATATGAAGTGTCAGTCATCGTTTCTCAGGATTTATATGGCAATATTGAAATATTTCCAATAAGTCAAAATCAACATATCAATGGTGTCTTATACTCCAGTATTGTTGGAGCGAATTACTCTGAGGACTTGACTGATCAAATATATGACATTGCTGAGAAGATTGCTAAAGCAGGGAAGCTTATTGGTGTATGTGGGATTGAATTCTTTATTACTGAGGATGAAGAAGTATTTGTTAACGAAATTGCTCCCAGACCTCATAATACTGGGCATTATACAATCGAAGCGACTAACGTATCTCAATTTGATCAACATATTCTTGGAATAACAGGTCGTTCACTGATTAATATTCGCTTGTTTGAACCAGGATTAATGATTAATATTTTAGGTCAACATTTACCTTATGTTGAAAAAGTTAGTCAACAATATTCCGAAGCGATTTATCACATATATGACAAAGGGGAAGCTAAAAAACAACGCAAGATGGGGCACTTTACACTTACAAAACCTGACTATAATCAGTTAGAAACGATGCTCTATCAATCAACAAGCCTAAAGGCATGGCAAGACTTATTCTGATAAAGAAAAGGGGACAGACATGGAATTACTCTATCAAGGGAAAACTAAAGATATTTATCAAGGATTGAATCAGTCGATGATTCTAAAGTTTAAAGATGATGTGACGGGGACAGACGGTAAGTTTGATCCTGGTGCGAATCAAATTGGTTTATCTATTGAAGGTATGGGAAATTTAAACTTAAGATTAACAACATTATTCTTTCAATTACTTAACCAGTCTGGTATTCCTACTCATTTTATTGATTCAAATCTTAATGAAAATACAATGACAGTGAAGTCTGCAAGTGTATTCGGTAAAGGGTTAGAAGTCATTACTCGATTTAAGGCAACGGGTTCATTTATTCGTCGATACGGGGAATATATTGAAGATGGAGCAAAACTAAATAATTATGTCGAATTTACGTTAAAAGACGATAAAAGACAAGATCCATTAGTGACTAAAGATGGGCTAATTACCTTAAATATATTAACGAATAAACAATATGAGATATTAATTGATTTAAATATTCAAATAGCACAGATCATCCAGAAAAAACTAGCTGAACATGGGTTTGATTTATACGATATAAAATTAGAGTTCGGTTATGTTAATCATCCAGATAATATTATTCTTATCGATGAAATTTCTGGGGGAAATATGCGCGTTTACAAGGAAGGGCAACTTGTTGACCCTATTGAATTAGCACAATATTTTAATGATTTATAAGGAAAGGACAATTTAATGAGCAAATTTATTGTAGTACCAGCGCCAGATTCTTCATTCTTATTAAAAGAAGCGCATCATTTCTTGAAATTAACAAACTTGCAAGCAGTAAAGCAATATGACGTTTTTGAAACTTCGGATGAAGGTGATTTAACATTAGTAGAGCCTTTATTTGAACAAGGTCTTATTTACGAAAACTTAGAGTCATTTAACATTTCCACTGCTTTTCGTTATCGCCAAGTATTGGGGCAATATGATGAGGTCGAAGAGATGACTAACCGTATTATACAAAATATTAAAGGGCATGATCTTTCTTTACATCATTCAAGAATTATTGATTTAAAAGGTTTAACTGAAGTCGAAGTAAAAACTTTCAAAACATATTATATTAATGAAACAGAAACTGAACTCGTTTCTTTTAATGCTTTAAATTATGATATGGGAGTCAGCCAAGGCTTAGATTTACAAGGAATAGAAGGTTTTAATGATTTAGATACGGCTGGCTTACAAGAGTTAATTAAAGATTATTCAATGGACCTTGCTGATATTGAAGTCGTTCAAGCGTATTTTCAATCAGAAGCAGTTAATCCAACTGTCTTCCAATTAAAAGTCATCGATACATACTGGTCAGATCACTGTCGCCATACGACATTTTTAACTGAATTAACAGACATATCCGTGACTGAAGGTAAATACCAAGAAGCCATTGAAGCTACTATCGCAGAGTATAATGACGTGCGTGATTCAGTCTATGCTAATCGTCCTAAAGTTAAGCCAGTTACATTAATGGATCTTGCAACGATTAATGCAAAACATGCAAAACAATTAGGTCTGTTAGATAACTTAGATGAATCTGATGAAGTGAATGCTTGTTGTATTCGCATTAAAGTGGATGTTGAGGGTGTTGAAGAAGATTATTTACTCTACTTTAAAAATGAAACTCACAATCACCCAACTGAGATTGAACCTTTCGGAGGGGCGGCTACATGTATTGGTGGGGGGATTCGTGATCCGCTTTCAGGTCGTAGTTACGTTCATCAAGCGATGCGAATTACTGGAGCTAAAAACCCGAATGCGTCATATGAATCAACACGAGATGGTAAATTACCACAACGTATCATCTCACAACGTGCTGCTATGGGATATAGTGACTACAGTAACCAAATCGGACAAAGTGCTGGTTACGTGCGCGAATATTACCATGACGCCTTTGAAGCTAAGAGAATGGAATTAGGTGCCTTAGTTGCTGCTGCTCCAGTTGATAACGTTGTACGTATCAAACCAGAACCTACGGATTTAATTATTTTACTTGGTGGACGTACTGGACGTGACGGATTAGGTGCAGCAGTTGGATCTTCAATGGTTCAAACTGAGAAATCAATCGAACTACAAGGGGCAGAAGTCCAAAAAGGGAGCCCGACCATCGAACGAAAGATTATTCGCTTATTCCGTAATCCAGAAGCTACGCGCTTAATTAAGAAATCGAATGACTTTGGTGCTGGGGGTGTATCAGTAGCTATTGGTGAACTAGCTGATGGCTTGACCATTGAATTAGATAAAGTTCCGACTAAATATGAAGGAATGGATCCTAGCGAAATCGCCTTATCAGAGTCTCAAGAACGAATGGCTGTTGTCGTTTCTAAAGATGATGTTGATAAATTTATTACTCTATCAGAAGCTGAGGACTTAGAAGCGACAGTTGTGGCAGAAGTGACTGATTCATCTTATATGGTGATGCGTTATAACGGTGAAGAGGTTTTCCGCATAAAACGTTCATTCTTAGAATCGAATGGTGGAGCCAAAGCAGCTGATGCTATCATTAATTATTCTGATGTAAGTCAATTCTTTTCTGATTCACGACATGTATTAACTCAGTTACAATCGATTGAAAATGCGAGTCAAAAAGCATTATCACAAAACTTTGATTTTACAATTGGGAAAAATACAGTTCTTGCACCATTAGGTGGGGAGAAGCAAATAACTCCTCAAGAAGGAATGGTCGCAAAAATACCTGTCTTAGGCCAAGATACTTCAACTGCTTCAGTCATGACTGTTTCATTCAAACCTGATCTAGCAACGCTCTCACCATACCACGGTGCTTATTATGCCGTTGTTAATTCAGTAGCTAAAGCTGTGGCCTTAGGTGTTCCTTATCAAGAAACTCGCTTAACATTACAAGAATTCTTTGAGAGTATGGTGAATGAGAATAGTTGGGGAAAACCGACTGCTGCCTTACTTGGAGCCTTTAAATCAATGAAACAATTAGGTTTAGCTGCCATTGGCGGTAAGGACAGTATGAGTGGTACCTTCGAAGATATTGAAGTCCCACCATCACTTATTAGCTTTGCCGTTGCAACAACAGACTTTACAAAAGTCAATTCGCGAGAATTTAAATCTATAGACTCAAAAATTGTTTTATTAGAAGCTAGATTAAATGCAGATGATTTACTAGATACTGATGAAATTAAAGCTACCTTTGAAACGATTACGAACTTAATTAACGAGAATAAAGTTCGTTCAATCTCAACCATGGACGATAAGACGATTGAAATGAATCTGATTGAAATGGCTCTAGGTAATGCGATCGGTTTTGAAATGAAAGCAGAATACTTACATAAAAAATCTGCCTTAGGATTCTTAGTAGAAGTCGCTTCTGATGTTGAAGTTGAAGGTGGGGTCATAGTTGCTCAAACGAATAGCAGTGATGAAGCAAAATTTGATCAAACATACTCTTTAGAAGAATTGGCTCGTCTTTATGCAGAACCATTAGCTGATGTATTCTCAGACATTGAATTGGTATCTAATTCTGAAGATGTAAAACCTGCATTAGAGATTCCAGAAATATCATCGAATGCCAAAGTGTTAATCCCAGTCATAACGGGAGTGCATGGTGAATATGATCTGTATGAATCATTTAAACGATATACTGAACATGTTGATTTCTTTATCATCAAAGAGGAATTAGGTTACAAAGAATCAGTCAAAGAATTTGCAAGTAAATTATCTGACTATGATGTCTTAGCTTTCTCTGATGGCTCAATACTATCTAATCGTCTACAGTATGGACAAGCGATTAAACTACTAATTAAAGACATCAAAGCCGAATTAGAAGCATTTGCCAAAGATAAGTATATTCTAGCTATTGGCGCATCATTTGCTGGCTTTGTCCGCAGTGGTTTAATAGAATTTGGCCGTGTTCAACAAGGAACACAAATTGACTTTAAGGTAAATCCATTTGAAAAATTTTTTTCAACTTTAGTAAATGCTGAAGTCATTAAAGAAACAGAATACGCGAAAGCGGGTAGTTATACGACAGCTTTGGCAGGCTATCATTTAAGTGTTGAATTGGATGAAAATAAATTTAAAGACCAAATCATCTCCAAATATACAACGTTCTTTGCAGAAGAAGTCGGTGTTGATGCAATGGTTGATCCTACAGGACATATTATAGGGGTAAATGGAAACTTTGAACGCATGAATATTGATGGCTTTGCCAATGTTGATACAGTAGAGGCACCATTTATTGCAAATATTCTAAAGAAAGCAAATATTTAATAACTCACATAGATAAGTTAATCGGTTTTACTTAATAAATCATAACGAGCATTGAGACTGACTTGTTTGCAAGTATGTTCAGTTTTAATGCTCTTTTTTAGTACATTCATGTATGTGTGTAATCGCTATTTCGAATGTTTTTCTTGTATTAGTGATACTATTTTAATAGTAAGGAGGGCAGAGCCAGACAAATAAGGATGCATAGTATTTTAACTATGGAGTTTACAAAATGAAAGTTGTACCTTACTTAAATTTTAGACAATCTAAACCAGTTCTAGCTTTCTTTGAAAAGTAAGGTGCTTAAAAAAATATTGAGATAGTAGTAGCATCTGATGAAATGTTCAGCGGTGAAAATTTTTGATTTGTATAAAAAGCCATATCTGAAAGTTGGAATACTCAATTATAATTTCGACTTGCAGATTATTTTTGTGAAACTGGAATTTGTTAATTTAGTATTTTAATTTGAGAAGATGAGTATGTCTAACAAGTGTATTCATTGAATTGTTTCTATGAAATCATTAAACTAAATAGTATGGAGCGGTTACATGACTTATTTTTGAGGAGGTACTAATTATTATGAAAGCAAAATTTCACGGACATGCTGTGGTTAGTATAAAAACACAAGATGGCACAAAAATATTAATTGATCCTTTTATTACTGGGAATGGATTGACTGATTTACATGCGAATACGGTGGAAGCAGATGTTATCTTAGTGACCCATGGACATTCGGATCACATTGGAGATACTATGGCTCTCGCTAAAAGAACTGGCGCATTGGTTGTATCCACTGTTGAAGTTGTTGGCTATTTAAATTCATTAGGTTTAGAGAATTTACACGGTATGCAACCTGGTGGTGCTCATGACTTTAACTTTGGGCGGGTTAAGTTAACACCAGCTATTCATGGATCATCAATTGAAATAGATGGAAAACCTTTTACACTTGGCTTAGCCACTGGGATTTTGATAACAGCTGATGAGCAAACATTTTATCACGTTGGTGACACAGCCTTATATTCAGATATGAAATTAATTGGCGAGTTCAATGATATTGATTTAGCATTTATTCCAATTGGTGATAATTTTACGATGGGACCAGAAGATGCAGCCGTTGCAGCCAAATGGTTAAATGCAAAGAAAGTTGTACCAATTCACTATAATACTTTCCCATTAATTGAACAAGATCCGGCACAATTTACCAAATTATTAGCTAATGGGGTGGGTTATGTTCCAGTAATTGGTGAGACAATAGAGTTATAAAGTAAAAAACAGAAGTGAGATAGGTATTCTATCCACTTCTATTTTTTATACTAATTTAATATTTAAGTTGATATTATTGCCTTTGCTTAAAATACTTGAAACTTTACAATGGCGGTGAATAAAACGTTCTAACCCAGCTAATTGATCCTCATTCAATATAGCATCAGTTACAAGTTCAACAGATGCATCTAATCGCCACTCTCTGTTCTCATCAATAAAATCACCTGCCACACGAGCAGTTAATTGTGAAAATTCTATCTTTTTCATATTCAAGTATGATACTGCTGTCATCAAATGACACCCAGATAAAGAAACTAATAATAGTCCAGTTGGTGAAGTACCCTGACTAGTAAATTCAGGCATTCGTTCAGTATAATCCATAGTATATGAAAAACCTTCGATATCAGCTTGCACAATATAACGATCAATTACCTTTGCTTTTGTCTCTTTCTCTGCCATGATGCATTCCTTCTTTCATTGAGAATAATTAGATGATAAGCGAATTCTTTGATAGTATAAATTATATCACAGAATTTAATTCATACTAATGAAAGGAATTATCGCTTTATATACAAGGGGGATATCTAATGCTAATACACCATAGATTCATTTTGTTTAAAATAAGCAATTATAAAAATAATACGTTATAACAATTAAACAGCATCCTATTGCCTTTTTATTTTTCCATGTTAGGATAGATACATTATATTTATAGGAGGGTATTATGAATGTGCCAATTTTGTACGAAGATAACCATCTTTTAGTTATTGAGAAGCCGGTTAATGTTCCTGTACAAGAAGATAGTAGTAAAGATTTAGATGTACTCAATCATCTAAAGCAATTTATAAAAGTCAGAGATAAGAAGCCAGCTAATGTTTACTTAGGACTAGTGCATCGGCTTGATAGACCTGTCGGGGGTGCGATGGTATTTGCCAAGACATCAAAAGCGGGATCCAGATTATCTAATACATTAAGAAAACATGACTTGAAAAGATATTATCTGGCCGTAGTAATGGGGAAGTTACCTAGGATGAAGGGGACATTGACACATTACCTCTGGAAGAATCGTAAAACGAATCAAGTTTACACTGTTGATAAAAATCATAACCAGGCTAAAAAGGCTTACTTAAGTTATGAAGTTCTAGCTTATCAGCACGGTATGTCATTAGTACGAGTTCAATTGCATACTGGCCGATCACATCAGATTCGGGTACAGTTTCAAGCAATTGGCTCACCTTTATATGGTGATCAAAAATATGGAGATCATCGAATAAAGCCTCACAGCCAAATTGCATTATGGGTAACATTAATATTGTGAGATTGACTACATTTCAATTATAATACCCTGCGTATCAAGTAATTGGTGCGTACTCCACTTTAATTGCTAAGAATACCTAAAGCCTTATGACCAAAGCGGAATTTTAAAAAATAAACGTCAAGGTGCGAAAGCAGAAAAAATAATAAGGATAATCTAAGCTGAAATAAAAACTACTTATTATAGGACAGTATGTAAATAAGTAGCGCTAAGGATAAATTAAAATGGTTGTTTAGCAGCGAAAACTCTAAGTTCATGAATGAATATGAGGGACGTTCAACGACTATCTCCTTGAGGGAGAGTAAAGCCGCAAGCAAATGGCGGAAGAAAAATGTGGCTACCCATGTGGTAGAAGAAATAGTCTGCGCTATATGGAAACATATAGAAGTCTACTCGCAAGAGAAAGACTGTATTAAAGGTTGCGCTTTAATATGAACACGAAAAAATCAAATAATATAAAATCGATTTATAGTATGAATCCTCTCTGATAAAATATACAGAAGGGAATTTAAAATATAGAATTATTGTCTATTGGAAAGTTTGCAAAAAAACAGGGATAACTCCCTATATTTTAAGACGGATGCAGCAAAATGGCGAGTTGATTCCCCATCATATAACTAATGCAGGAACTCGCTATTATTCCTCGGAGCAATTAAAAGATTATCTACCTGAGACTATCAATAACGATGGTAAACTTATTATTGGTTATTGTAGAGTTAGCACTTCGACACAAATGGCTGAATTAAGGTCGCAAGTTAAGCTTGTTGAAGAATATATGCAAGCTCATGATTATACTTTTGAGATCTTTTCAGAAATTGGTGGCGAACTTAATTATCAGCGAAAAAGCTTATTAAATCTCTTGAAAATGATTAACCAGCAAGATTGTCACTTTGAATAAAAGTCGCTTCATGCGAAATGGTTTCGAATTATTTGAGTATCAATGTCAATTGAATAAAATCGACATTGAGTTGATTGATGATTCAAAAGAAACCAGGATTTATAGTCTTTTATCGCGTAATCCTTTAAACAATAATTCTTATTTAGAACTATGATTTTAAAACTACATTTGGACATATAATTCCTATCGGCTTATGAAATGGAAATTCCACATCCTACGTTACAAGAATTGATAAAAATTCAATCTAATCCACCACAATTAGAACCATGGACAACATTTAATTTGTCCCAATGATAAAGCGCTACTTACCCCTCATTAGGGTAAGTAGCGCTTTATTTATTTCGAATATTGTTTAGTCAATAGATAATGTTACCTGAGTAGCTTTATTGGTGGAAAACCTTTTATTTCGAGAGACAAAAGACTCTATACCACCTAAACGAATTCTAAAACGATCGTCTTTGTTTAATAAGATTTGCTCTGCCCAATATAAATTATGGTCTACTACGAAAGAGGGCACACCAAAGTTCGAATGTTGCGTTAAAACTGAATTGAATTCAGAACGGTGTTGATTTAAATTAATTAAACCTTCTCGGAATGATTCGGCGGTTCCACTTGAATCTTGATTCATAATAGTTGGATTGGCACAAGCGTCACCGAGAATTACAGTCTTAAGTTCAGGCATAAGAAACCCCATAATCCCTGAAGTATGACTTGGTAAGTGTATGGGAATGATAGTGACTCCCATAAGTTAAACACATCGTATTCTTTATAAGAATGATAATTTATTTCTTTTTGAGCAATAAAGTGCTCCGATGTGAAAGATAAGCCTTGCTTTCGCATGATCTAGATGACCTTGTGTGCAGATGACATCATAGGGCATATCAAGTAAGTTATCAACAACTTGCCTCAAATCCCCATATCTAAAACCAGTATTAATCAAAACGACTCTGTCACGCCCATTGACAACATAAGCACAGACGTTAGGCATTTTAATACGGATTATGGCGTCGTTAATTTGTTCGCTTTCAAATAACTTTATAATGCACTCCTTTACTTGATTAGTTGAACTCTATAATAATCTTGGATTAAATAGAAGTAAATCAGAAAATAATGGATCAAATTCTTTTATAAAAGCTGAAAATGTGCGAAAATGTAATTAGTAAAGGGCATGCTACGTAATAAATATCTAATCTAATAAGGACGTGAATCATTTGTTAATACATCAGCCTAAATTATGGAGTGTAATGCTCCGTTTATTGTTAACCGCGGTTGGTCAATTTAGCTTAATTTATTTATGGATGTTGATTCCAGGTCAAGAGGCCATTGCTTATTTCTTACTCTTAATTTTAATGTCAGCCCCCGTGGGAACAATAATTAATCTCATGTTAAAGAAATGGATTTTTCAGTTAATGAATGATTCAGATTCATTTGCTTTAAAAATAGCGTACCCCTTTATAATTATTATTGGTCTATTTATCACTGTTATTGTCATAACAAACTTGAACATTTTTGATTTATTCTTTCTTTTGATTTTTGTCTTTGTATTGTCGCTACCCTTATTATTACTTGAAATGCTATTCTATATAATAAGAAATTGGACTCAATTAAAAGAGTAGATAGAGTCAGTATGTTAATAAAACGATCTCTTATTACTGATGTAAAGATTGCAACAACTTGAGGAGTGAAAAAGGAACTGAAAACTGTCTGGGAAAAGAATTAAAGGATACAGATTAGTTTTTGTAATGAAATTTAAGTTCTAATTGACAAAAATAAAAAGATATTATATTATAATATCATTAAAATAAACACATTGAAGTGAAAAGTAAACTAATTTAACTATAAAGAGAGCTCTTAGATGGTGGGAATGAGTAAGTGGAAATTAGTTGAAAATGGTCACAGAGTGGTCTTTCTGAATGCTAACGCAATAAGAAAGAACGGACGCATCCGTTAAACGTGCTTCAGTATACGTTATATCAATGAAAACGTGTATTGAATAAGGTTATTTCAGCGATGAAATAATAAATTAAGGTGGTAACACGAAGTAAACTCTCGTCCTTTTCGGATGGGGGTTTTATTTTGTTATGATGAATTGTAAAATTAAGTGCGACAAATAAAGAAACCCATAACAGGTTCGTGTAAAATGTTAGTAATGACAAAAACATAAACACGGAGGTCTGTTATGAGCTACACACATCTTACCATAGAGGAAC
>NZ_JBGQRB010000015.1:0-46504 GCF_045528645.1 Ruoffia sp. FAM 20857 | reverse complement strand
TTCTAAATTTAAGGTAATATTTAATTGAGCCATAATAATCTTCCTTTCAATGTTTGTCTGTCAACTACATTGTACCAAAGAGATTATTATGGTTTTTTACTTTTACACAATTATATGGGCTTTATCGAATGGGATGGTGGTTTGGCTTGAGTTGAAGCAACTTGAGACAAATGGGATGGTGGTTTGGCTTGAGTTGAAGCAACTTGAGACAAATGGGATGGTGGTTTGGCTTGAGTTGAAGTAACTTGAGACGAATGGGATGGTGGTTTGGCTTGAGTTGAAGCAACTTGAGACAAATGGGATGGTGGTTTGGCTTGAGTTGAAGCAACTTGAGACAAATGGGATGGTGGTTTGGCTTGAGTTGGGGTAACTTGTGACAAATGGGATGGTGGTTTGGCTTGAGTTGAGGTTACTTGAGACGAATTGAATTGGAGTCTGTCTTTAGCCAACAAAAAAGAACCTAATCACATTTCTGATTAGGTTCTTCTATTGCATTTTGCTTACTTACGATTTCTCGGATGATCCGGATGATGTGGGTCGCCACCATAGGTTTGTTCACGAGACTCTTCAAGCTTTTCTTCCTCTTGCTTATCTGAGCTATCTTTATCACGGTTACGTGGATGGTCTGGGTGATGCGGGTCGTTATAAACTTTGCGTTTCACTTCTTTTTCAGAATCTTTTTCAAAAGCCATTTATATTTCACCTCCAGGCGAGTAATTAATTTGTTACCCAATTTTCAACAGTATACTTACCATCAACTTCTTCTACCTCTTCAGTCATAAACAAACTTTCGCCGTCGAAGACATATAAGACAGAGTCATTAATTAACATCGCGTATTGAGCTTCCGAGTCATCGTTAAGTTGAACACTTTCAGGGTCAATCAATTCAACTTCGGTATCCTGTGGAAAACTTGTGTTAGTTCTTAGATGCATGGCTAGGACAAGTTGCATAAATTCATTCTCAGATTGGTAAGCCATCTTGAAATCATTATGCTCTATTAAATCATTATCAAAACTCTCTTGAAGTAATTCATATGTGTGGCTTTCTACTAAGAATTCATCTTCATGCCCTTCTTCAACCGATGAAAACTGCGTCATAATCTGCTCTTCACTATCTAGTCCGATTAAATGATTCACATCTACAGCAACCACATCATCAGCTAAGTATAGGCCAACATTTTGGTATACACGTGCGTTCTGGGGATTCTCTCTCAAATCAAAAGCTAAATTCATGTAGGGATATAAACGGTCTGCTTCTCCGTTCTCATCTAAAAGAACGACCGGTGAGATAGTTTTACCAATTAAGCCTGAACCCAGACCTCCTTCGCCCTCGCGTAAAGCACCAGTAAGAATGATTAAATCTTGATACATTGCTTCAGTGCTTTCAACTTCGCCCTCTTCGTTTGCAAAAAATCTAATACCTCGCTGTTCTGGGGTATTCACAAAATAATAGGATAAGTTAAATAAACCATCTTCACTAATTGATAAAATCAATTCTAAATCAGTATCCAAATCTTCAACTCTAGCTTGGGCAGTATAAAGACCAACGTAATCATCAGTAGCTTCTGGTGCTTTATAGACGCTATCGTCTGGATTTAGTATATTAGTTGGTATGAAATTGGCACAATTCGTTCCATGTTCATGATGATGGTCTGCTGCTAAAGTTCCAGTCGCATCATGGTCATGATCTTCTTCTGCCAAAATCATCACTGGATTCAGTGATAGCAATAAAGTAGTAGTTAAAAGTAGCGTCAAACATTTTTTCAATGGCTTCTTATCCTTTCAATTATTAATTAATTTGGCGTAATTCCAGCAAGATACTTATAAGTGATTCCATCTTGATCTTGCAACTTTCCATCAACTTCTTCAAGTACGAATAATTC
Source organism: Ruoffia sp. FAM 20857 (assembly GCF_045528645.1). Taxonomy (NCBI): domain Bacteria; kingdom Bacillati; phylum Bacillota; class Bacilli; order Lactobacillales; family Aerococcaceae; genus Ruoffia; species Ruoffia sp. FAM 20857. The sequence goes on along the minus strand of NZ_JBGQRB010000015.1, from coordinate 44,621 downwards.
TTCACCGAATAGTTGAATGTTCCACGCATCCTCTTCTTCAAACACAGTCGGACTTGCGATTGTATAATAAGCATACCCATCTTTTTCCGTATAGTAAATGCCCGGAATACGGTTATTGATTAAATTTAAAATGTCCAATTGTGACATTTCAGGTGTAATCATAGAGACAATTTCTCTATAATCTGCTTGTAAATCATATGGTAAATTATCTTCACTTAAGTAACGTTCACGGACACTTTCAGAATAATTTGATAATTCTGGATATGGAAAAGAATGAAAGTCAGCTAACCATTGACTCTTTTCTAGCCCAGTTGCTTGGTCGGTTAAATCGTGTTGGTCTTTAATATAAATTAAAAGTTGATTTTCTTCGAATAATAAGCCCTCTATCGCATGATCTTCTGGTGCTATATAATATCCTACAAAAGGTACATCAGACAAAGTTAGTTCCTCAACTTGAGCCAGTACACTACTCTTAGGGCCAATTAAAGTGAAAAACAGTCCAATAAATAATAATAAATTTCTTTTCATAAATGTCTCCTAAAATTCAAAAGCGCAACGTTAAATAAATAACGCTGCGTTAAGAATTTGTTTAATCGAATTCCTCAGAGATTATTCAGCTGATTCTTCTTCAGTTGTTTCTTCTTCAGTTGTTTCTTCTTCAGTTGTTTCTTCTGCTGTCTCTTCTTCAGTTGATTCTTCTGAAGTTTCTTCTGCAGACTGTTCAGTTGTTTCTTCTGTTGACTCTTCTTCAGTTGATTCATCAGCAGATGCTTTACCAGTTACTTCGATTGGTGCAACTGCTGTGTCGCCACCTTCGTACATACCCATTGCTGCTAATAATTTGTAAGCAATGTCGTTATTTTCAAAGTTTCCTTCGAACATTGCAGCTCCTGATCCGATTGCATAAACTGGAACACGCTCTGGAGAGTGGGCAACCGTTGTAAATCCAAAACCAGCTTTACGAGCTACTAAACGAGTTGATGCAATAGAGATTGGTAAGTAAGAGTGGTAGCCTTTGATAACGTCAGCTTGACCAGCGTTACGGTCTTCATACTCTAATTTAGATTGCTCAAATGCATAGCGTAATTCTTCTAAATCTAATGCAGATACTGCCATTAAATCAGTTTCTTCTGCTTCTGCTTCACTTGCTTCTGCTTGTGTTAATACTTCTTCAGTTGCTTCTAAATCAATGATGAAACCAAAGTTTTCTTCTAGTACTGGAACAAAATCTTCGAAAGTCATTTCTGGATTTTCTTCTAATGCTTCAGTAAAGATAACATCGAACTCTTCTTGAGATACAGCTTGGTTATCGATTAAGTGGAAGTAACTGTTGTATCCTGTCTCTGAGTTACCTATTGTAAATCCACCAGTTGGGTGGTCAGCTGTAACAACGATTAACGTTTCTTCTGGATGCTCATAGTAGAAGTTAATTGCTTCTTGGATAGCATTTTGGAAGTCAATAACTTCGTGAACTGTAGCAGCTGCATCATTCGCATGCTCTGCCCAGTCAATCTTACCAGATTCAGTCATCATGAAGAATCCTTCTTCGTTTGAACCTAATACTTCAACCCCTTTAGAAACCATGTCTGCTAATGTTTGCTCACCTTGGTCACGGTCCATTGCGTATTTCATTGAAGAACCATCTGCTTCAGATAATACAGCTGCTGGAGCATATACTTTACCTGAATCTGCAGTAATTGCATCAAATTCTTCTTGTGTATCTGCAACAGTATAGCCATTTTCTTTTATGACCTCGTATAAGTCAGGTTGACCTTCTTCACCCGTACGACCTCCTAGAGATCCTCCAGCGAAATAATCGAAGTCAGATAAAGCCATTTGTTCACCGATTTCATAATAGTTATTACGGTGCTCAACGTTTGAGTAGAATGCTGCTGGTGTTGCGTGGTTTAATGTAACTGTTGAAAGAATACCAATTGATTTACCTTCAGCTTTTGCTTTTTCAGCTACTGATTCTGTTTGTTCAGTGAAGCCAGGAGTTAAACCAATCACGTTTGAATCAATCTTTACACCGTTACCGAATGAAGTTGCTGTTGCTGCTGAGTCTGGCACATAGTGGTCTGCATCCGTTGGGTTTTGTAAACCAATTACTGGAAATTGTGAGAAGTTTAAAGGTTGTGCTTGCGCTACACCATTTCCTTCATTACCATTATCTGGGCCTAAGTAATATTCTGCCGCAGATACAGGGATGTTCCCCATTCCGTCACCGATGAATAAGAATACGTATTTGGCTTGGTTTTCGTTTACTAGTGATAAATCTTCAGTTAAAGCGCGACCTTCTTCTAAAGTAACAACTGGTAGATCAGCAAATTGACCCTCTTCTTGTCTTGCAGAAACAAATGTAGGTGATACGACTGATAATAATACAGAAGCACATAATGATACTAAAAGAGATTTCTTCATTTTTTCAAAATTCCCCTATTCCATAAATTATTTGTATTGTATTACAAGAATTATTATAGCAATGTAATGTAAATTTGATGTAAATTTGGCAGTTTTAATGTAAAGTTTAAGTAAATTTTATGTAAAGTTTTAACCCTCGAAATATTAAGTATTCATGCATTGTTTTTAAATTTCAATAATCCTTGGCCTCGCTAACTTTAATACCATATACTAACTATAATTAGAATAATCGGAGGCTGATTATATGCAAAAATTAGTTTACAGCTCACTTAATGGGCAACACATCGTTGATACACGTTCGCAACATTCATTTCAAGCTGGCCACATTGTTGGGGCACTGAATCTTAATTTAGTTAACTTTAAAAAGTACGCAATCAACTATTATCCGACTAATGAGTCTATGGTCTTTGTCACTGATGATAACAGTTCACAACACTTAGACAACCTTCAATTATTAGCAAAAGAATTAGGCTTTACAGAGTTGTCTGGTTATATTTTGTTTGAGGAAATCCCTAATTCGGAACTTAGACAAAGTGATACAATCTCTGCTAATGCTTTCTTAAACCTTGAAGGCGATTATACTCTTCTTGATGTTAGATATCCGTCCGAAATTACACGTATCGCACCTAAAAATAATCTAAAATCCATTCCATTTTAAGATTTACCTACGTCTCATCAATCCCTTAATCACAGTAAACGCATCTATACTTTATGCGGTTCTGGAAACCGAGGAACAGCAGCTGCTTCATACCTTGAGACACTAGGATTTCAACCTATCATTATCGATGGTGGTATGAAAGCTATCCAAGATGAGAGACAAATATAATGATTCTGGTGAGTTATAAAACAATTATTTAAAGATTCAAGTATAATGAGAGTACCAATATTTTAGGAGTGTGAGAACATGACGGTAGAACGGACCTACATCATGCTGAAGCCTGACGCTATCCAACGCCAATTAATGGGTGAAATTATTAGTCGAATTGAAAGAAAAGGCTACCAGATCGTTCAAGCAAAGCTGATGAATCTTGATTCAAAGACAATTGCGAATCATTATGCTCATTTATTAGAACAGAATTTCTATCCTAAACTGGAAGCTTATATGTTATCTGGATCAGTATTTGCAATGATTGTTGAAGGTGAAGAAGCTATTCAAGGTATGCGGTCATTGATGGGGCCAACTAATGTCTTTGAAGCTATGCCGGGAACAATACGCGGAGACTTTGCGACTGATTTAACTTATAATACGATTCATGGATCAGACTCACCTGAAGCTGCTGAAATTGAAATCAAGCGATTCTTTGGCTAGTTTCTGTGAGTTCAACCTGACTATTTACTAATCAAATAATAGGAGCATTTTATGAATAAATTTTTAAAAGTTAGCTTATTACTTGTGTCTTCATTCTCATTATTTAGCTTTCAATCTAGCTCGGCACAAGGCCTGATGGGACGACAAGAGTTGGTTGATTATTTAAGCTCTTCCCTATCATCTGGCAATGGTTGGGTAGATGGCGGACAATATATGGATGATTTTGATGAGGCATTATTCAACTCTGCTATCAGTGGAACGACTTTAAGTGATGCTCAAATTCGAGATATCATTTATAGTTTGGAAGATGATTATCCAGGGTGGATTGACCATGCAACAGAGATGTCATTAACAGAATATGCCCGTGAATACTTAGCCCACTTTGCTAGTCCTGCTGGAGATAGTACTTCGAATGCCAGCACTGAATCCTTACCTTATCAGGATTTTATTGGGAATTATCAATCTACTGGTGCAGTTCAAAGCATTAGTTTACAAAACGTAACTATGCCTTACGATAATTATCTGGAAAAGTCAGAGGAAAGTTTAGTGTTCTTTCTTTCAAATAAAGTTACAGTTTCTGATTCCTTTAAACCTGATACTTCCCATCAACTAACTTTTAATCGTGATGGAAGTGTTGATCACCAAGGTACTGAAGGTCTTGGATACGCATCGTACCAATATCAAAGCTACATTGGTGAGCAGTCAAATATGTTAAAATTAGGCACCAGTCTATATTTTTATTATAACGACGTCCAAGATTCCCATGATTTAGTGAGCTTTCATGAAACACAAAGTAATTCAATGGATGATATCACTTTTAATGTAAACTTGACGCGTTTTAAAAAGTTGTCAGCTGAATCAACAAGTCAACCATCAAGTTATCAAAATGTCATTGAGATTCATCAAGCGTTTGAAGCATTCAATTGGATTACCTCTCCCGAGGCTTTAGAAGCTTATGGTGATTTTAGATATGTTGTTGAGAATGCTGTCTTTGGTAATGGTAGTGATGGAACAAAGACCTCTGATCTACAAGCAATGATTGATCGCTCTGATTATACGGTTTCTGAGCAGCTTAAACTGGATCATCGTAATAATTATATTATTTCGTATCCTTATTACAGATCGAATGGAACAGAACCATTCATGCAAGTTTCTTACCCTATCTATGATATTTATGCGATGGGAGCAACTTTGATTTTCTATGAAGTTTCGCCTGAGATGTTTAAACCAATTGACTATGATTTTTATCAATATCATTCAGTGAACCAATTTGTTGAATTGAACCCGAATATTATCGCGGTATCTCAATTTTGGGGCACACCAAGTGACCGATATCAACTTGCCATTCCGACAATTCATCCATCAACAGGAGCTCAAGAAGTGAGCTTCGTCTTTTACGATAACGGTAGGCTCTTCTATCACCAATCTGTGCCCTTTAGTGAGTATAAAGACCAACCCGCTAAAGCCAATTATTTGAATTTTGTTGAGTATGACGACTCTAGAAGATAAAAAATGCGCTTAGAAATGGAGTACCCCTCACTTTTCTAAGCGCGTTTTTCTTTTTTTGTAACCGGTTTGACCTCAACCAATGGTTCTTGAAATTGTGGATGGACTAACATTTTCGATATGACATTCGAGCCATATGTATGGAATAGTTTATTAAAGTAGTCATAATAAGTTCCTGGAGCTAAAATTCCTGCGACATTTATCAGATTAATTCCATTGTTTCCAAGTAATTCATCTGCCAGCAACACGCAATTGGTTCCTAAAACAAAATAAGTTTTATAACGTCCGCGCTTAAATTTAAAGGCTTGCCCTTTCGTCGCTTCCAGTACTTTGCCGATATAACTTTTCTTTTGTTTTTCAGTCGTTGCTTCCCAAGGCGTCACATCTTTTAGAATATGATCGAGTTCGTATTTTAACTCTTCTAGCTCTTTTTCTGTCAGACCGATTCCAAAGCGAAACACACTCGTTCCTCTCGTTTTTAGAAAATCTAAGTAAGGTTTTTCATCCGCAACGACGAGAACACCATCCCCTATTGCCCCTGCAGCGAAATGAGCTTCAATATCATGATTTCCGTATGAGTACACTTTTCCTTTATAACTGACGTCCACGTGTCCTATCTTATCAAAGCCGGTCTTTCCTACATGGATTAAAATATGAACAATTGAATCTTCATCGTAATCTTTAGCAGGCAGTTTATTAGAAAATCTTTCCGAAACCGTATCTTCATTACCTACCAGCATTTCATTAAATTTAATCAACACGTTATTCGGAATAATCGCATCAATAAAGACTGGTAAAGGTATCCGTATGCGATTTCTTAATTTCCTGGCTTTTTCATTACGTGTAATTAATTGCCTTCCGTCATTAACATAAGTAAAACCGATAAACACTAAGTAGACACCAAGTCGAAATAACGTGTTCGTAATACGCTCCGAACCAAACATACTCGTGACGCCAAATAGAACATGGATCAATGAAATAAATAATTGACTCTTTATATTTCTCACTTTATCTCGCGCTAATAAAATATAGGAAGTGAAACCAATAATACCGACCGTAAACTGATACAAACCAATAAAGAAGATTAGCCAACCGGTTGTAAAATCAACTCGATTAGCCAAAATTAAACCGAAGATTACATACAACAATGCCTTTCCTAATGCCATTAGCCTAGGTAGAAACTTATCTTCTCCTCGTTTGAGTATTAAGGTACAGAATAATTTCCAAAGACCTATGACAATTAAAATGAATTGAATAATTTCAGCCAATAGGAGAACAAATGAAGCTCTAAAAAAAGACAAGCGCAAGTCCAAAAATAACTAAAAAGCAACCAAATAAAATCGAACTAATATTTTCTCTGCGACTCACCATATCTCATCCCCTATCACTTTTTCTTTATTACATCTTAGCTATGTTTAATATGAAAGTAACATTGTTTTTAAATAAATTGCACTTCAATAAACAGATTACTTCAGAATATATTTTATAAAATATAGGTCCAAATTACCATTCATATGCATGTGCTTTCCGAATAGGAAATTACGACTCAAAAAAACTGTACAACTTTTGTACAGTTTTTATCTTTATTTAATCAGCATAAGTTTCTATTTGGAACTCAATAATTGTGTCAGTCTTCGTCACAGCATCAATCATATCTTCCTTCAACTAATCTGTCAGATGATAATAAGAAATACTAATACTGAACGCATAATGAGTGCGGTCAATTAGATTCACTATTGCTGCACCTACACAAAAGACATCTTCGTCTGATTTGCGGTCATCAATAGCATAACCATTTTTCTCAGAATCTTCCACTTGCCCCTTCAAATCTGCTTGATTAGGTAATGTATAAGGTGTTCGTGGCGTTAATTCATCAAAAGCAAAAGATTCATTTTGGACCGCCTTATCGAACGTAGCCAAAGTCGCTTCCCCCCTTTCATCACACCGCATATCACCAAGTAATATACGTGTGTTTAATATTTTGGAAGACGTTAATAACGTTATATCCGCATGATTTGAGATATCATTCATTGTTAAGGGTTCTCCAGATTGTGACAGTACCCCAACTAGATCAGCTTTTATTAAAACCGTACCATATAGTTTTTTACCAACTTTAGACAACCCAATCCCTCTTTCTCTTTTAGAAACTTAATCTCTTTATCATAGCAGTCTGTGTCTTTTGTTGTCAGTCATTGCTATAAAAATAATTGCATTTTTGTACTTTAATCACTAGTCCATAGCAAATGCAATCGTTTACTTATTTTAAACGCTTAACTGAGTATATTATTAGTAACCCTTTCTTTATTTCGATATGATAGAGTTAGATGGAGGTTTTATATATGAAATTAACTGTTTATTTAGCGGGTCAAATTCATGATAATTGGCGCGAAGAATTAAAAGAGAAAGTAGCTGCAAAAGGCTTAGATATCGACTTCGTAGCTCCCCAAACAGACCATGATACTTCAGATGCTATTGGTGAAAAAATCTTAGGTGAACAACCTAATAATTACTACCATGATGATGCTGCTTCTGATATTAATAATTTCCGCACTCAAATACTGATGAATAAAGCGGATCTTGTTATTGCACTGTTCGGCGACCAATATCGTCAATGGAATACAGCAATGGACGCAACAACTGCCATCAACCACAACAAGCCACTGATTATCGTACGTCCAACTAAATTAATTCATGCTCTTAAAGAGTTATCAAATAAAGCGAATGTGACTGTCGAGACATTGGACCAAGCTGTGGAAGTATTGGATTACGTATTTAAATAATGAAATAAAAAACTCAACAATTTTGGAGATTGTTCCAAGTTGTTGAGCTTTTTCGTGTCCTAGTGATTTTTCAGGGACAGGAAACGCGTATATATTCTTAATATCCTTTAAACCAACCCAATAAAGTTAACTACCGGCGTTTCATATGGATGTTTCTCAAAGATAATCGCCTCGGCAAGTTTTCTATCTGCTGCTTTTATCCTGAACTCAACTTTCAACTCATCCACTTCTTCAATCTCGCCAACCTCACCTATAAATGGATTCGCCCCATCTAGTGGTCTAAAGTGGCCTTTTACAGGCATGGTTGAATAACAATAATCGTAATTACCGTCTTTCAAAAGTTCTGCCTCATTCAAGGCAGCGATTAAATCATCTGTATTTTCTGCTGGTATAAATATTTCAACTTTTACATAGGACATATAAAGTCCCTCCCTTCTTAAAACTCTCTACAATAGTGGTTTGCGTTGTATTTATCTTAGTTAATAAGTGAAATTAGGTAAATAACATTTACAGGAGTGAAACAAATGCATGCATTATATCAATTACTACAAGATTTAAAAGGTTACAAATGGGTGAACCTAACTCATGAAGTGAATGATCAAATTCCAATTTATCATACATTTAATCCACTTCAAGAGAAACAAATTTCAAAAATGGAACAAGACCGCGTGCACTCACTTGAGTATACTATCGGTTCTTCTCATGGAACTCATATTGACGCGCCAAGTCATTTTGCTGAAGGAAAAAGAACACTACAAGACATCCCACAAAATGAACGTGTCTTACCTCTTTATGTCATTCATCTAGAAGACAAAGTTAAAGACGATCCAGGGTACGCAGTGACTGTCGAAGACATTAAAGACTTTGAAGAAACATACGGTCAAATTCCTGAAGGCAGCTTTGTAGCTTTCTCAAGTAGTTGGTATAAACGCTTTGATGACCTTGATGCTTTCGTCAATAAAGACAAAGAAGGTGTAGAGCATACACCAGGATGGTCAATTCCGGCTTTAGAATTCTTAAGTCGCACACGTAAAGTCACTGCCATCGGTCATGAGACACTAAACACGGATAGTGGTGTCGACGCAGCTGAACAAGGCTTCTTAGACGCACAATACTATTGGTTGGCCGAAGATAAATTCCAAGTAGAATTACTAGCTAATCTTGACCAAGTCCCTGCCGTCGGTAGCATTATCTTTGTTGCTGTTCCACATATTAAAGACTCACCTGGTTTCCCAGCTGAAGTTTTTGCGGTAATTCCGAATAATTAAAAAATGAGGCTTATGCCTCTTTTTTTAATTTCATTTGCACAATAATCTTTCCTAAGACTTGCCCGCTTTCTAAAGCTTTCAAGCCATCAACGACTTCCTCAAATGGTATCACACGATCAATAACTGCTTGAATTTTTCGGTTGCAAAAGTTTAGATAATTTTAACCTATGTGTGAGCACCCGCACCGATAACTAGAGCTGACTTTCCTGGTTCGACGTGCTTCAACAACTCAATATTTTGATATGCAACAACGGCGGCACTTGGTAAGCAGCCTTTTCCAGTGTTAGATCCGCGCTTAATTTTCTTAAACTACTTGCTGGAACAACAATATATTCAGCAGAAGTCACGTAGCTCAATGGGTTTGATGTGTCTGCCCAAACTACGTCGCCAACGATAAGATCCGAAACCAACGAGCCAAGCATTTCAACTGTTCCCACTAAATCAGAACCTAAGATAAGATAGCCCGGTTTACTCAAGTCCGTAAATCGCACTATCAGCCTCTTTTTTTTACAGTGGATGTTCCTAACTTATTTGTTTCTAAATTTAGTTACTCTTCGACAACCTTTAATTTGAATTCATATGAATACTTTTGTGACACAAAAACGACCCCCGTAAAGTTAGATTTTTAACTCTAACTTTCGGGGGTCACCTCACAATTACCTTGCTCTTGATTTAAAATGCCTTCTAAATGCTTGTTACAGCAATCTTTATCGACAATAAACTAAGAAAATGGCTTTGCAATACCTGTAAGGATCTGCAAAGCCATTTTTTTGAAAACTTTTTATAATTTATTATTTACCAATTTCTTGAATGGCTTTCATTCCGCCTTCAATAACTTTAGGATTTAATCCTTTTGATTCAAGGAAAGAAGCCGCTGCAGTACTTCGGTTACCAGATCCACAAAGCGTAAAAATTTGTTTGCTCGTATCCAGTGATTGATAATCATTGACTAAATCCTCAAATGGAATATTGACCAAATTTTTTTCAGGTGCTGGCCGTGTAATTTCGTCTGGATGTCTGACGTCAAGTAATATAAAATCATCTGATTTATTCAGGAAATCTTCAGCAGGGATAGTTTCCGTTGTCTGTAAGCCATCTTTGGGTACTTCATCTATCAAAAGATAACCATTCTTTTGATTAAAACCTAATTCATCAGTCACCCCAGTGAGTTCTGCTAGTTGAGCTTCGTCCTCAGAACCAATGATAAAAATAATGGATTGATTTACATCGAGATAATAAATTGCATAAGTTTTAAAGTTACTTGGGTTAAGATTGAGAGAGTTTTTAATATGTCCCTCTTGGTACCCATGTTGAGTTCGAACATCAACCAGTTGTTGGTTATTAATGTCCTCGTAAAATATTTTCTTCATTTGTAATGCTCCTCATGATAGTTTTGTATTCATTTATTATTTACATAAAGTTGAATGAAAGGGGGATAAATAGGTGTCACTCTCAATAAGTATCCCTAATGACCCTTCAACAAAATGAAGTAAATAAAAATGATAAGATTACTTGACAAAGCATAGAGACCCATCTATATTTAATACATTGACAGGTATCTATGTGAATAAAGTATATGAAATTTAGAGAATTATTGCAAGTTTTCTTGCATCATATAGGTTGATTTGTATCGAATACATAGATAGGTACCTATATATTCGATACATATACAATCATCAATATAAGCCATTAGTTGATTGAAGAAACTAAATCAATCATTTCGTCCAAATCGTTTAACAAAGGAGTGGAAAACAGAATGGAAATTTTTAATCCAAAAGAGCATATTGATACAAAGTATTTATTCTATACAGGTAAAGGTGGCGTTGGGAAAACAACAGCCGCTAGCGCAACAGCTATTCAATTAGCGAATGAAGGTTTCAAAGTTGTATTAGTGAGTACAGACCCTGCCAGTAATTTACAAGATGTTTTTGAAAGAGAATTAGATGATAACGGAACAGAAATTGAAGAAAATCCTGGCCTAACCGTCGCTAACTTTGATCCAGTCAGTGCTGCAGAAGAATATAAAGAATCTATTGTGGGTCCTTATCGCGGAATTCTGCCAGACTCTGCGGTACAAAATATGGAAGAACAATTAAGTGGTTCATGTACGACAGAAATTGCTTCTTTTGATCAGTTCGCAAAATTCTTAACAAGCCCTGATATATCTGACCAATACGACTATATCATTTTTGATACAGCACCTACCGGCCATACATTGAGACTCTTACAACTGCCTTCTGCTTGGACAAACTTCTTTGATGAAAATACAACTGGCACAAGCTGTATGGGTCAATTATCTGGTTTAGATGAAGAGAGAGAAAGTTATAGTTTGGCAGTAGAAACACTTGCTAATTCTGAAATGGCAACTTTACTACTCGTAACTCGCCCGCAAGAAGGACCATTAGTCGAAGCCAATCGTGCGTCCAAAGAATTACGAACATTAGGGGTTGAAAACCAGAAACTTATTGTGAATGGCCTTTTAGAAAATCCGACAGATACGATTTCTCAAACATACTATGAAATTCAACAAGATGCATTAAACCAAATGCCTGAAAATCTTAAAAACTTACCTATTTTTGAAATTCCATTAAGACCTTACAATCTTGCAAGTATCGAAAGTATCGGTTTATTACTTAGTGAAGAACAACCTGAAATCAGTCATGAAGAAGTGCAGGATCAGGAATACCCACGCTTACAAACTGTTATCGATGATTTACACAACACAAACAAACGAGTCGTCTTTACAATGGGTAAAGGTGGCGTTGGGAAAACAACCATCGCAGCCAGCATTGCGAAAGGCCTTGTAGAAAAAGGTAAAAAAGTTCATTTAACAACGACCGATCCTGCAGCTCACTTAAATTATATTGTGCATGAATCAGATACTCTTGGGGTTAGCCATATTGATGAGAAAAAAGAGTTAGAGCTTTACCAAAATGAAGTTTTAGCTAAAGCGCGTGAATCAATGTCGGAAGAGGACTTAGCTTATGTAGAAGAAGATCTAAACTCACCTTGTACAGAAGAAATTGCAGTATTCAGAAAATTTGCTGAAATTGTTTCGATGACGGAAGCAGATGTGGTGGTTATTGATACTGCGCCTACGGGACACACACTTTTACTTTTAGAATCTTCTCAAAGTTACGCCCAAGAGGTGGAGCGAACTTCTGGAGAAGTACCAGAATCGATTACCCGACTCCTGCCTATTTTACAAGATCACAACCAAACAGAAGTGGTCATGGTGACATTACCTGAAAATACACCTGTCTATGAATCGATTCGTTTACAAGAAGATTTAGACCGTGCAGGTATTGCACATACTTGGTGGGTGGTTAATAACAGTTTATTATCAACAGGGACTACGAATAAAACATTGTTAGCTCGCGCAAAATCGGAAGAAGAATGGATCCAACGTGTCGATGGATTATCAAATGGGCATTTTGCGGTCATCGACTGGAGTCCTATTGAGTTAAAAGAGGATGTTCTTGCTACAATTGTTTAATCTCAAAGGAGAATATAAATGAATTATGAATTATTTGCTGAAAAAATGAAAGCTTTATCTGATCCAAATCGAGTAAAGATACTCGATTTACTATCCTGCGATACTTTATGTGCCTGTGATTTGCTTGAACACTTTGATTTTACTCAACCAACTCTCTCCCATCATATAAAAGTATTAAGAGATTCGGATTTAATTGTTACAGAAAAAATAGGAACTTGGCATCATTATTCGGTGAATCGAGAATTAGCTACCGAGATAACAGAAATCCTTCAAAGTGTTTTCTCAAGTTCTGAAAGATGTATTTGTCATACAACAATAAATGAAAAGGAAGATCAATATGAAAAAGTTAGCCATTTATGAACCTGCCCTATGCTGTAGTACCGGAGTTTGTGGTCCTTCTGTAGACGAGGATTTATTACGTATTACGGGTGTGATGAAACAAGTGAAAGAAGAAGACGATGTGATGATGATCCGTTACAATCTTGCTTCCAATCCTAATTCGTTTGTACGAAATCAAAACGTCATAGACACTATGCAAAATGAAGGACAAGACTCTCTTCCAATTACTGTATTAGATGGAGAGATTGTTAAAACCGGTGCTTATCCAACGAATGAAGACATTAGTGAATATTTAGGTATTCAACTGGTTAAAGAAGCGATTCAATAAGAAAAATGTTTGAGGTGCGAAATTTATTTTAGAAGAAGATGTAAAATATGAACAAATTAGAGATATTTGAACCCGTTATGTGCTGCAGTAGTGGAGGTTGTGGCTCATCAGTGGATGAAAATCAAATGCTAATTACATCTGTCATCAATGCATTAAATACTATTGATGGATATCAAGCTTATCAATACAATTTGACTGACAATCCTGTGCAATTTGTAAGTAATGAAACCGTTAGTACTATTTTACAGAAAGAGAATTCTGCTGCTTTGCCAATCACAGTATTGAATGGCAAAGTGAAGAAAGCTGGAGCTTATCCAACTCTTGATGAAATTGCTGAATATACTGGTGTACATTTTATGGTAACAGACCAATCTGGTGAGAGCGATTGTGGTTCCACTGGATGTTGTTAAGGGAAAAGAAGTAAGAGTTTATCTTCTTTTGTTTCTCATTAAAAGATTAAATACTATTATTATTGGAGGAAAATAATGAAAGAAACAGCTTTAAAAGAAAAAGTATCGAATAAAGAAAATGGGATTGGGCTTTGGGAACGTTATTTAAGTTTATGGGTTGCTTTATCAATGATTATTGGTGTAGCGCTAGGGCAATTTGTTCCTGCAATACCTAATTTTTTAAGTCAATTTGAGTATTATAACGTATCAATTCCAACAGCTATTTTAATTTGGTTAATGATTTTTCCAATGATGTTAAAAATTGACTTTAGCAGTATTGTAAATGTAACAAGAAAGCCAAAAGGATTAATCTTAACTACAGTAGTAAACTGGCTAATTAAACCATTTACCATGTATGCAATTTCTGCCTTTTTCTTTTTGGTGGTATTTAAACCGTTTTTAAGTCCCGAACTAGCCAATGAGTACATAGCTGGTGCGATTCTTTTAGGGGCAGCACCTTGTACAGCTATGGTATTTGTATGGAGTGAACTAACCAAAGGTGATCCAGCATACACCTTATTGCAAGTATCTATAAATGATATCATTGTTCTCTTTTTATATGCTCCAATTGTGGCACTTTTATTGGGCATTGGTAACGTTTCGGTCCCTATCAATACACTTTTACTCTCTATTTTTGTATTCATTGTAATCCCTTTGGCTCTAGGAATTATTGTTCGAAAATACGTGGTCAAGAAAAAAGGTGATGATTATTTTGAAAAAGATTTTGTGAATAAATTTGATGGGACCACACGGATTGGTTTACTACTAACTTTAGTTATTATCTTTTCATTCCAAGGTGAACGAATTCTAAGTAATCCATTCCATATTTTATTAATTGCTATTCCGTTAATTGTTCAAAATATAGCAATATTTTTCCTTGGTTATGGTGGTGCTAAAGCTTGTAAATTGCCTTTTTCAATAGCAGCACCCGCAGCCATGGTTGGAACAAGTAACTTTTTTGAACTTGCTGTAGCTGTCTCAATAGCATTATTTGGATTGAATTCTGGTGCAACTTTAGCAACCGTTGTAGGAGTATTAGTAGAGGTTCCTGTTATGCTATTATTAGTCAAATTTTCAAATAAAACGAAACATTGGTTCGATGGCTACGAATATTAATTAAAAAGAAAAGAAATTATGTGATATAACCTTTTATCAACTGTTTTATTAACTTAAAATTTGAATGCATAATGCCAGACTTTATCTAATCACAGGGATTGTATTCAACTTCATAGTGAATCGGGCGATGTATAGACGAGGGTATGTAGAAACGTTTAGAAGCGACCTTGTTGCGGAATAAGATTCCAAACCCATGGTTATCTATTACAACGTCTAACAAAAATATACGTTATAATGACGAAATCTTTTTTGAGTTCAAATATTATAAGTAGAGTTGGCAATCTGGAGCAATACTTAACGATCAATTCTGAAGGTTGCAGTGGTGATGAGTAAATTTCTAAAAGAGTAGTTCGATTTGAGATTAAACGTATTTTGATATTTATATGAATACTTTTGTGACACAAAAACGACCCCCGTAAAGTTAGATTTTTAACTCTAACTTTCGGGGGTCACCTCACTGCTCCTTAGATGCGTGCTTTTTATTAAATATTATTTACTAAATAATCAATCAGGACGTATTTTATATCATCATAACTAATCTTTTCAGGCAAAGCTTCTTTAATCGCTTTTAGTGAGTCGGTCCCAACTTTTCGAATCGCTTGCTTGATTTGGTTCTTAATATATGATGACACATCCGCGTCAAACACTTCTAAATCCCCTTGCTCCGCAGCTTGTGTCAGATGCGACAAGATAGTGGCTTCAGTCATATTACGTTCAATCGCAATCTCCAATGGCGTCAGGCCACGTTCTGCATACTGAGCACTAATATAATAACTTGATTGTCCACCACTACTTTGTAGATCAACACTTTCACGGTGTGGTTCTTCTTCGACTGTCGTATCCGGATTCGAAGAAGAATATTCTTGAATCGCAGGTAAGAAATAGCCCGCATACTTCTCTGCTTTAACCGATCCAACCCCTTCAACATCAAGGAATTCTTCATAAGTATTCGGCATACGACTCGCCATATCTTCCAAGGATTTATTAGAGAAGATAATATAAGCCGGCATCCCCTCTTCTTTGGCCAGTTGTGCCCGAACTTGACGCAATTGTTCATACAGATCCGCATTAACATCTTTAGATACTGTGCGTCTACGACTGGTTGATGCTTTAAGGTATTTACGTTCTTTAATTGTTAAAGTCGTCTTACCCATTAAAAGCATCTTAGATGCTTCCGTCGCATATAAACCGCGGTGTTCCGTCACGCCAATATATTGATAGGCTAATAATGCTGAAATGATGTCGCGAATTTGTTGAACAGAATAAGTCTTCATAATGCCGTAAGTCGACAGCTCGTCAAAGCGATTATCTAGAACTCGCTGATTCTGACTTCCACGCAGGACATCAATAATCATCGTCATCCCAAATTGGTGCTTCATTCGAAGCATACACGATAAGATCATCTGTGCTTCTTTTGTCACATCGATTTGACGCATCTCACCCATACAATTTGAACAATTTCCACAAGCTTCATTAGGAAATTCACCAAAATATCTTAGGATAAAATTCCGCAAACAACCCGTGAAGCTTGCGTACTGAATCATCATCTCTAAGCGGCGATGAGCTAATTCATCATTACTTTGCGCAATTAAAAACTTATTCGTCATAATATCTTGAGAGTGATATAAAAGAATCGCTTCCGCATCAAGGGAATCACGGCCCGCACGGCCCGCTTCTTGGTAATAACTTTCTAAATCTTTCGGCAAGTTAAAGTGAATCACTTTCCGAACGTCGGTCTTATCAATTCCCATTCCAAAAGCATTTGTTGCGACAATTATGTTACACTCATCCTTAATGAATTCAGACTGAGATTGTTGTCTTTGATCGTGTTCCATCCCAGCATGATACTTATTCACGGCATAACCTTGTTGCTTCAACTCTAAATGCAACTTGTCGACTTGTTTACGCGTGTTGGCATAAATAATAATTGCTTCATCATGATTAATTAAACTATGCAAAGTCACTAGACGATTGTTAGGTTCGATGACTGAGAATTTGATATTTGGTCGGTCAAAGGAATTAATGAAGACGCCTGGATCTTCTAATTCCAATTGAGCCACAATATCGTCTTGAACACGTTTCGTTGCTGTTGCGGTGAAGGCTGACATTCTCGGTCTTTGAGGCAATTGGTTAATAAATTGTGTAATGTTTCGGTAGCTTGGTCTGAAATCAAAGCCCCATTGAGACACACAATGCGCCTCATCCACAGCAAATAGTGAGATATTTTGTTTACTTAAAAACTCCTGGAAACTTGGATTCTCTAACCGTTCAGGTGCCACATATAACATCTTCAATGTTCTTTGGCGTAGTTGTTGTATTATATCTTGGAACTCTTTACTACTGATAGTCGAGTTCAAATAAGCTGCTTGTACTCCTAGTTGCGTCAACGTATCCACTTGATCTTTCATCAAGGAAATCAATGGCGATATTACTACGGTTAAGCCAGGCAACATTAAAGCCGGGAGCTGGTAACAGACTGACTTACCTCCCCCGGTTGGCAGAATCCCTAATGTATCTTGCCCAGATAATATTGTATTTATTATTTCTTTTTGTCCAGGGCGAAAGGAAGAATACCCAAAATGCTCCTGTAATGATGCTTCTAACTGCACAAAATACGCCCTTTCTTTTTAAATCATTTTTTATCCTTAAATAGTTTAACATACAACTGAATTATTTAGAACATGAGGGTGTTCTCGGAAATAGTGTACTTATTTCAGCGAGAATGATTCGGTCACCGTAGTGGATCTCCTTAAGTCAATCACCTCGGCTTAAACCTTTTGATTAAGCTTTCGTCGCGCTTTGCTAGTTAATCCATATGTCGCTACCACTCCTATGGCTTGAAGTACGCAAAGTCGTCCTAATACGACTGCACCTCACCATTCTCACTTTCATATGCTATTACTAAAACGATCTTATTTATTAAATTTAGTTTTTGAAGAACACTCACCCAGCATATTACCGTGAGTTCAGTGAATTCATTTACTATGAATAAGGACGGACTACCGTATTAAATTCTGCGTGAACGACAGTGATCTACAATATCAATAGGTAGACGAGACGGAAGAGCTTTTATAAAAATACGACCGTATTTTTGTAAAGAACTAGAGACGGTCCCATGGCTACATTGAATTCGCTGAGTGAACATAAATATGCGGTCGCGGAATCATCTCTCTTTCATCAGCATAAATAAACTACTTCTCACAAGCCGATTCTTTGTAAACAAAGGGGGTTGTTGTTAAGATGAGATAGAAAATACAGTTAGATTAAAAGCTTTTGAAAGGAGTTTTTTAATGAAAGTATTAGTAGTAGGAGCAAATGGTAAAGTTGCTAGACACTTTGCTGAAATAGTCAAAGACCATGAAAGCATTCAAGAAAAAGCTATGATACGTAAGGCTGAACAAGAAAGTTTCTTTAGCGAACGAGGGATCGAAACAGTATTACTCGACTTAGCTAAGAACTCAATCGATGAATTAGCCGAAGCAGCTAGAGGCATGGATGCAGTAATATTCAGTGCAGGTGCTGGAGGAAAAGGCTTAGACAAGACAGTGAAAATTGACTTAGACGGCGCAATTAAAGCAATGACAGCTGCTGAACATGCCGGCGTTAAACGATTCGTGATGGTAAGTACATTCCGTACTGGACGCGAAGAAATGGAAAAAGAAAATTCTCTGCAAGTATACACCATCGCTAAGAACTATGCAGATGAATGGTTGAAAAACCGTACAGAATTAGACTGGACTATCGTTCACCCAGGTATTCTTGTAGACGAAAGCGGTACTGGAAACATTAAAGTAGGAACAGACTTTGAAATCAATGAGATTCCACTTGAAGATGTTGCTCACACACTGGTTGCCGTATTAGAAAACGAGAACACAATTAAGAAAGAATTTGAAGTGTTAGCTGGCGACAAAGACGTGAATGACGCTGTTAAATCACTATAATATATAACAAGTAATAACTGAGTCAGATCACATTATAAAGTGACTGACTCGGTTATTTTTATGGATTTATTCATTGTCTTCATCACTATGTATTAGTGTACCCCCTGCATTTGTAAACTCTAAAATTTTTTATATATTGTGTTTCCCATGTATCATTTAATTGCCAAATAATACTAGTTTTTATTGTAAGAATAGACAGTAGTTGAAACTGGAGAATTGAGTGAAATTTTGACTTTGCGGGGCGTCGTGAGTCAGCACGATGAACCGCAAACGAAAATACGGAGTGTCGTGAGTCGGCACGACGTACCGCAAACGAAAATACGGAGTGTCGTGCCAATTCACGACGCACCTTAAGCATCAAAAAAACACTATCCATTCAAGAATAGTGTTAACCATCTTCTATAATACGACTTCAGACCGCTTTCTATAATTAAACACTTCATTCATAACCGTTGAGCCTAGAATAAACAGCGTCCCAACCATTTGTATTGTGCTTAAAGGTTGGTGTAGCAATACTGCCGATAGGATAATAGCTGTAACTGGATCAATGTAGCTCAAGAGTGAGGACGTCTGAGCTGGTAATTTATTCAAAGCTTCAAAGAAGAGTTGATAAACCCAGCCTGTGTGAACAACTCCGACAATCAGTAAAAGGCCAAGCACTGAAGGTGTGAAGCTCAACCCGCTTAAATCCTCGGTCAGGAATACATATGGAACCATCACCACTGCTGAGACCAATAATTGGAAGAAAGTTAACTCCAATCCTGGTAAGCCTTTAGTCTTTTTATTTAGAATCATGATCCACGCATACAGTACAGCTGCACCGATTCCATATCCGACCCCGATTAAGTTAACTTGCACCCCACCAAACACACCTGAAATTAAGACAGCTCCGAACAAGGCAGCAATGGTACTGAAGAGATTATAAATCGTCATTTTTTCATTTAAAACGAAAGGTGCTAGCAATACCACAAAGGCTGGTGCCATATAATAGCACAAAGTTGCAACGGCCACACTTGTATATTGATACGCTTCAAATAGGAAAATCCAATTAAAACCAATCGCAGTTCCAGAAATAATTAAGTATTTCGCATTTTTCTTAACGACAGCCCAATCGATGTTACTTTGCTTAAAAATTATGACACCGAGGAGGAAAAGAGTTCCGACAACGGCTCTAAACATCGCTATCACCGCAGATGGCAACGGAATAAAATGAACAAAAATCCCGATTGACCCTACGATTAACATTGCGACAATTAATTTAACTTTATCCAAAAGACACTCCTCCTCAATCATTAAAGTTTCAATAGTATTCTAACATAATTTTAATTTAATTGGGTGTTTTGTTTCTGGTATTTGCCCCACTCATTCATTCGAAGATTCATCGTCGCTAAAAATTCATCCACCATCCCTTGGCCATTGGTTAAGACAACTAAAGCATAGACCGGTTCGCCGTCCTCCATATAAATACCGGAGTCGTGAAGAGACCCGCCAATACTACCATATTTTGTGAACATGCCTTCTTGGATATGTTTTTTGAAATATTCTGCTTCGGTATTCCCACTAAGCGAAGTTAAAATATAACTGTATTTATCTTCGGTAGCAACCGGGAGTAAAATATTCAATATCATCTGGGCGTCTGCCATATTATTCGTTGTATACTCAGCTTGATCAAACGACAGCCCGCTTAAATTTAAAAGTGACTCTTGCACATTTTCATAAATTTGCTGGTAATAAGAGAAAAGCATATTAAAAGCGGTGTTATCAGACAGAGCTAATGAATTGTAAAACAACTCATATAAAGGATAAGACGCCTTTTTCTCACTATTCGTCACTGGACCGGCACCCTCCTCGAACAAAGCGTCACTATAAGGTAACTCTGTCTCAAAAGTCATCACACCATCGGCAATTAAATCAGCGTAAAGTCTTGCACACCCACTTTCGTCACACTTCCAACAAGCATTGGCGTTCGCTCGTTATAGAAAAAATCTGTGTCAGTCTGGTAATTATGATAGGCAACTAAAACAGCCTCTGGATTCAAACCGAATTCATGTATTGTTGCAGTCACTAATTCTTCCATAGAGGTGAATTGACTATAGTCTTGAGATAATTCTTCAGTCACAGACTCCTCTGTCTCACTCTCAACAGACTCACTTTGAGTCTTCAATAACTGGCACGGGCTCTTCTGATGTGCTACACGCCGCCAATAAAAACAAGGAAACTACTAACATTTTTCTTTAACAACTTGCCCACCTCTTCATTTTTTGTTAAATAAATACCCCACTTTATTCAGTGAGGTAAAACTTAATTGTTTATGCTTTTTTAACGAATTCAGACTTTAACTTCATCGCTCCGAAACCGTCGATCTTACAATCAATGTCATGTCCATCGGCTGGATCAATAATTAACTTTATATTTTTTACTTTCGTTCCTTGCTTAATCGCTGATTTGAAGCCTTTTACTTTCAAATCTTTGACAACGATAACTGTGTCACCGTCCGCAAGCTCATTCCCATTCGAATCTGTAATTGTTTCGCTAGCCTCGATGTTTGCTTGTTCACTTGCAGTCCATTCGTAAGCACATTCCGGACAGACGAATAATGCACCATCTTCATACGTGTATTCCGACTGACATTGTGGGCAATTAGGTACGTTTTCCATTCTGCACCTCCTTATCTTTTATTGAAAATAATCATTCCTCAGCTGTATCTCTTAAATTGATTAAAGCTAAGTACTCTTCAAGAGTCAAACCATGTTCATACATAAATGTCGCGTGGTCTTCTCCTACATAACGAATATGCCAAGGTTCGTATTCGTAACCAGTGATATGTGTTTTGCCTTCTAAGTAGCGTAAGATAAAGCCATAATCATGACCGTTCTCAGCTAACCAAATCGCAGAACCGTATTGGCCGTAAGCTTGGTGTAAATCACGTCCGTATTCTTGCCAATCCGTTCCAAGTAAATCAAAAGCCAATCCAGTCGAATGTTCAGTCGCATCTGCTGGGGCAACAAACATGTCCGTCATATAAAAGGCATCCGCATCACTATAACCATCCGCAATATACATATTATAACGACTATCAAAGTTCATCGCTTGATAGGCAATTGTCCGGTGAGCAGAGACAGTTTCAAAGTAGTATCCAGCTTGTTCTGCTGCAGTAATTAAAGCATTAAACTCTTCGAAAATATTCGCATTGTAGGCGTGCCCCGTCCCTGTCCAAGCAAATTCCATGTCTAAATCTGCTTCCAAACGGTTTTCTCGGTTGATCAGCATGAGTGCTGGATCGTCTAAAGACGCATCCTCTGGCAAGGCTTCAACTAATTCTTCTACTGTTAAATCAGATTTAAATGGTTCAATGAGTTCGGTATCAATCAACTCAATCGCTCCAATGGTTTTAACGGGTAAAGTTAACCAGACAACCATTGTCATTAAAAAATATCGCCATTTTGTTTTAAATTTCATTAATTTAAGCTCCTTAATTAAGATTACTCATCTATTATCTCAAATTTTCTCATTAAGACAACCTTTTTTCAATAGGCTTTTAAAATAAAACACACCAGCCAATATAAAACAAACTGATGTGTCATTATAATACATTTTAAATATCAATTTCCAACAAGGTTGGCGTGTGGTCTTGACGAGTTCCTGAATCAATCATTTCAGATTTTTGAACTTTATCCGCAATTCGGTTACTTACTAACCAGTAGTCAATTCTCCACCCCGAATTGTTGATTTTACTAGTCTTCGCGCGTTGATTCCACCAAGAATAAACGCCTTCCACATCTCCGTGAATATAACGGAATGTATCTGTAAATCCGCGAGCTAATAGATTTGTGAACCCTTCACGCTCTTCGTCAGTAAAGCCAGCTGAACGACGGTTACTCTTAGGATTTTTCAAGTCAATTTCTTTGTGAGCGACGTTATAGTCACCTGTTGCTATGACAGGTTTCTCTTTATCAAGACTCGCTAAGTAATCCGCATACTTAATATCCCATTGTTGACGCTCTTCTAAACGAACTAAGCCCGAACCAGCATTCGGTGTATAAACTTGTGTAATAAAGAAATCATCAAATTCAAGTGTAATAATACGCCCCTCCGCATCCATGGTACTTGGTGCCCCAATTTCTGGATAAGTAACATTAGGTGAAAGGTAGTTTTTGAATAAGAACATTGTCCCAGCATAACTTTTTCGGGCCGGTTCTTTTGAACTATTCCAAGCGATGGTGTAATCTGGCACGTCTTCTTGCAAGATTTCTAAATGCTTTTTAGTTGGCCCTTTACTTGATAATTTAGTTTCTTGAATCGCTATTACATCTGGATCTTCATCTTTAATTGTCTTTAGTACAGCTCTTGATAATTCTGCTCTCGCTGAGTCACTTGTTAAAGCTGCGTTAAGTGAATCGATATTCCATGAAATTAATTTCACTGTCATTCTCCTCGTATACTTTATTTATTCTTATTCATTTTATATTTAACTGATTGGATGGTCAAACATTGTGACAATTTCTTTGTAAAAGGAGTTCAAAATTGATTGATGATAGCGCTTTATGATATATTTAAATTAAGATAACGATGATGGAAATAATGGAAGAGAGGGATGTCTATGGCAAGAGGAGGAGGCCGCGGAGGTGGCGGCGGTGGTCGCAGCGGTGGCTTCGGTGGGTCTCGTGGTGGCGGTGGTCGCAGTAGTTCTGGTGGACGCGGTGGCGGGTCATTCGGTGGTAGTCGTGGCGGAGGCTCTTGGGGTGGTGGCGGTTCTTGGGGCGGCGGAGGTTACAATTCTCGTCCAGTCATTCGAACCGGACCAATCTTTAACTCATGGGGTTCTCGTCGTAGAAGAAGTTCCTTTGGTGGTGGTCCTTCTGGAGGCGGAGGTGGCGGTGGCTGTTCAAGCACACTCATCTCAATGATCATTATTGGTGTGATTATCATGTTCATATTACCAATGATATTTGGTGGTATGGGTGGGAGTTCGAATAATAATTCATCCAGCTCTGAAACTTCTGTAACGCGCTCAACCGTTGAACGTGAGCCACTACCAGCAGGTTCAGTCAATGAAACGGATTATTACACCGATGACGCTAACTGGGTTGAAAACCAAACCGTTATGAATGATGGATTACGTCATTTCTATGAAAAAACAGGTGTTCAGCCTCACGTCTATATTACAACTGAAATTAATGGTTCAAACAATGCTTCAATGTCGGAAGTAGAGGTATATACCAATGAACTTTACGATGAATTATTCACCGATGAAGCTCACTTATTGTTAATGTTTTATGAAGGAACACCAAGCAATTACACGACTTATTATGTCACGGGTTCCCAAGCCGACCAAGTTATTGATAGAGAAGCAGCAGACATATTACTAGATTACATTGATCGAAATTACTATGACATGAGCCTTAACACTTCCGAGTTCTTTAGTAAGTCATTCCGAGATGCAGCTGACCGAATTATGGACGTAACAACCTCACCTTGGATACCTGTCCTACTAGTAATAGGTGGCGTGATTCTCGTTGGAATCCTCTTCTTATGGTGGCGTAAACGTAAGCAACAAGAAGCGATTGAAGCCAAACGTACCGAAGATATGTTGAGTAAACCGATTGACACTTTCGGAACAAGTTCTGAAGCAGACGATTTAGCAAAAAAATACGAAGACAAATAATATACAATTTGGAGGAATTACATTATGGCTATACTAAATAGATTTAAAGACATTATCAGTGCAAATATCAACTCAATTATTGACCGCATGGAAGATCCTGAGAAAATGATCGACCAATACTTACGTGACATGTTAGAAGACTTAGCTGAAGTAAAAGAAAGTACCGCAAGTGTGATGGCTGAAGAAACTCGCAGCAAACGTAAAGTCGATGAGAACGAAGCAGAAGTGAAGAAATTCGAAGAATTAGCTAAGAAAGCTTTAGAAGCTAACAACGAAGCTGACGCACGTATCTTCTTATCTAAGAAACAAGAAGTTGAAAATGTCGGTGCCGGTTACGCAACAGCTTACGCTGCAGCTCATGAAAATGCCGTTAAAATGCGTCAAATGCATGATAAGCTTGCTAAAGATATCGACACATTAAAACAACGTCGTGCGATGATTAAAGGTAAAATGTCAGTGGCAAATACTCAAAAAACAATTAATGATGCCACAGGTAACATCACTCAATCTGAGAATGCAATTGGAAACTTCGAAAGAATGGAAGATAAAGCGAACCGTATGCTAGACGAAGCAAATGCTATGTCAGAATTAAATACGGAACCGATTGACGAAGCTAAAGCTTTAGAAGAAAAATACGCTTCAAATACTTCAGCTGCTGTTGAAGATGAATTATCTCGTCTTAAACAACAAATGGGTCTAGATTCAACAGATACAGATGCTTAAAATTAAAATTAAACGCCCTTCTTTCAGTGACAAGCACTGAAAGAAGGGCGTTTCTTTTACATACTTATATAGACTGTAATACTTCCGAAACGAGCCAAGCCCACACTCCTACAGTGAACACTGCAGTAATTGGAACCCAAAACTGAAATTTACGGTGCTTAGTTTTATGTCTAAATAAGCGCATGCCTAGAAAGGCACCCAGTCCTCCTAAAAGAAAACTCGCTTGTAGTAATTTTCTTTCTGAAATTCGGTATTGCCCAGTTCGTGAATATTGTTTATCACGGTAGTAAAGATGACACGTGTACACATTCATTAAACCAATAAATAAGATGACGATCATCTCTATCATTCTAATATACTCTTGCATTTATTCACTCTTTCTATTGTAACTTAGCCTTGACTCAACATATCTTGAGCTGCTTTTTTATAATCTTCACTTCCAGACGATTCCGCAAACTCCGCAATCGTAATGGCTTGCGTTGATAGAACTTCAATAATATGCTCTTTCATCTTTGGCCAAGTATATCCGCCCGCTGCCTTATATTCCTGAATTAAATTTTCCAACTCAGCCTCTCCAAACAATAAGTAATGCGCTGTAAAGTCATTGGAAACATCCATATGCTTCGCCTCAGTCCAGTCAATAATTCCGATGACTTTTGAATTGGAATCAATCAACATATGACCTGGATACAAATCACCATGAATAAAGCCGGTCTCTTTTGGCCACAAGTCGTCTTGACTTAACCAAGCTTCCCACCGCTCTAAAAGCGATTCATGAACCGAATAGTTTTCCTTCACACGATTTATTCGCTGGCGCATCATCTCTTGTAACTGATCTTTTGAGTCTACTCGCAAGCCCGCTTCTGCCACTTTTTCTTTGGAAATGCTGTGAATTTCTACCATTGCTTTAGCTAGGCTCTTTGTAAATTCAGCTGGCGCTTGATTCACATCAAAAACCCAACTTGTCTCTTGAGTTACCGAATCAGTCGTGACAGCCGGCTGCCCTTCCAGTGACTTATAGGCAATTAACTCTTCTGTAAAAACTTCCCAATTTGGGACTTGGATCGACTTTGTATTTTCATTGACGAGTTCTAATATTTTCTTTTCGGCTTGCGCTTTTAGAAAAACGTCTCTTCGTCTTGGCACGCGTAATATCCACTCTTGCCCATTGATATCTTCGGCGATCACAACTTTAAAATCTAAGCCAATATTTACGTCTTGTAAGGTCTCCTCTTTTAATTGGATGCCATTTTTCTTAGCTAATTCAATCATGTCATCACCCTTTCGTTGACCCTCTATAATAACTGCTTCAAATCTTGTCCTCAAATTATAACTTAGTCAGTAGCGAATACCAAATGCCCTCTATGCTATATTATAATATAAAATGTAAGATCGGAGGACTTTTCATGGTCGCAAAATTATCAAAAGACTTAATCTATGAAATACTTTCCGTCGTTGACGAGATTCCTAAAGGAAAAGTCGCTTCGTACGGACAAATTGCTAACCTCATTGACCGCCCAAAAAACGCTCGCCTCGTCGGAAAAGTACTCAGCCAGGCTAGTTACTACGGCGCTTACCCTTGCCATCGTGTGGTGAATCATGCGGGGAGACTCGCCCCAACTTTCCCTAACCAAAAGGACTTGTTACTTGATGAAGGCGTTGAATTTAAAAAACCATCACATGTGGATATGAAAAATTTCCAGTGGGATATGTGATTTCGCCTTAACTTTAGACAAACGGCGATTCTATTTGGCTTGAGTTCGATCAACTAAGGACGAACCGCAGTTCCATTTGTCCTGAGTTCGGGCAACTAAAGACAAATGGCGATTTCATTTGGCTTGAGTTTGCTAAACTAAAGACAAACGGCAATTCCATTTGGCTTGAGTTTGGGCAACTAAAGACAAACGGCGATGTCATTTGGCTTGAGTTTGGGCAGCTAAAGACAAACAGCGATGTCATTTGGCTTGAATTCACTCAAATGATTATATTTTCTATTTATTAGAAGCGCGGTTACTTTTAACTTGATCAATAAGAGCTTGAATTGACTCAATCCCGAATTCATCCATTCTTGCTGGTAAGTCACGAATAATTTCTGGACAAACCATCGGATTATTGTAGTTCTCTGTTCCTATTTGAACGGCTGTGGCACCCGCCATATACATTTCTAACACGTCATCAACCGTCTTGATGCCGCCAATACCAATAATCGGTATAGTCACGGCATTCGCAACTTGATAGACCATTCTTAAGGCAACGTGTTTGAGTGCGGTACCTGATAACCCCCCTGTGATCCCACCTAAGATAGGCTGGCCAGTCGTTAAGTCAAAGGCCATACTTGTTATCGTATTAATCATTGAGATGGCGTCGGCTCCCGCTGCCTCTACCGCTTGGGCAATTTCTACAATATCTGTTACGTTGGGCGTTAGCTTCACATAGATAGGTAGACTGGTCACAGCTTTACAAGCTTTAGTTAAGCGAGCGGCCACTTCTGGATTCGTACCAAAAGCTACACCACCTTCTTTAACATTCGGGCAGGAGATATTTAATTCAATTGCTTTGACATTGGGTGCTGTAGAAATCTGACGGCACATTTCGATGTAATCTTCTTCGGTAGACCCTGCGACACTCGCAATGATTGGTACATCAAAGCCTTCAAGGTAAGGCAATTTCTCAGATAGAACGGCTTCGACGCCTGGATTCTTTAATCCTACAGAGTTCAGTACATCCTTGTCTCTATGCACATATTGTGGTGCAGGATTACCCACACGTTCTTCAAGCGTTGTACTTTTAGTAATTAAGGCACCTAATAAACCTAAGTCATAGTGTTTTGCAAAACTCTCCCCGAAACCAAAGCAACCTGAAGCTGGCATAATAGGGTTCTTCAATTCAATACCTGGAAGATTTACTTTTAGTCTGTTCATTATATTCTCTCCTTAAATTTCAAGTGCGTTATACACTATCTCACCATCAACTAGAGTTAAAGCACACATACCTTTGACTTTATAGCCATTAAAAGGCGTATTAGCAGCTTTAGATAAATAATCATCCGAGTTAATCACATACTCTTTTTCTAAATCAAAAACAGCAATATCTGCAACACCACCCACTTTCAATTCACCCATAGGTAAGTTAAAGAGTCGGGCTGGCAGGTGACTCATGCGATCAATTAGAAATTCTAAAGTCATCAAATTCTTTTCAACAAAGTGAGTATACATTAAAGCAAAGGACGTCTCGATACCCACTATTCCAAATGGAGCATCAATAAATCCACCAGACTTTTCTTCCATAGTATGGGGCGCATGGTCAGTCGCAATAAAGTCGATCGTTCCATCAGCTAGTCCTTCAATTAATGCGCGTTGATCTTCTTTGCCACGTAATGGTGGATTCATCTTGAAGATAGCGTCATCACTTGGTATATCCATCTCATTAAGTATTAGATGATGTGGTGTCACCTCGGCAGTAACATTCACTCCTTGTCGCTTACCTTCTCGAATGGCCTCGACAGATTCTTTCGAAGAGACGTGACAAACATGATAATGGACGCCAGTTTCTTTAGCAATGAGAATGTCACGAGCAATCTGGCTGCTTTCTACAATTCCCATAATCCCTGGCAAACCCAATTCTTTATTGCGAATACCTTCATGCATGACCCCACCGTAAAGTAGACTCTCGTCTTCAGTGTGGGCGACGATGGGTTTGTCAAGACTCGCAGCTAACTTCATCGCTTCATACATAATTCCAGCTGTTTGAACGCCCACCCCATCATTAGTGAATGCGAAAGCATCAATGGCTGCCATATCAACTAATTTATCTGTCCGTAATTCCTCAGTAATGGGTGCATATTGAAAAGTCTTAACAACTGAATCACGCTCGATCATATCCTGAATAGCTTGGTATTTCTCAGGTGTATCTGGAACAGGATTGGTGTTAGGCATCGCGCAAACAGTTGTAACACCGCCACGAGCTGAGGCTTTGGATCCACTCAAGATAGTCTCTTTATCAGTGAAACCTGGTTCTCTAAAGTGAACGTGAATATCAACTAAACCATTTGTGATGAGTTTTCCTTTTAAATCAATCACTTGCTCACCCTCCAAGTCATGCCCTAATTCAACAATCACTCCTTCTTCAATTGCGATATCAATAGACTCTAATTCATTATCTTTTACCACTCTTTGACCATTCTTTAATATTAGTTTCATTCTACTCTCCCTTTTAAGACCCACTCTAGAATTGCCATACGTGCATAGACCCCGTTGGACATTTGAGTAACAATTCGACTTTGTGCACATTCCACTAATTCATCCGCCAACTCAACATCACGGTTCACTGGTGCTGGATGCATAATAATGGCTGTATCCTTCATTGTTCGGTGACGTTGACGAGTTAATCCATACATAGCATGATAGTCTTCTTTTGCGTAATGCATATCCTCTGATCCGTGGCGCTCCAATTGAACACGAAGCATCATCACCACATCTGCCTCCGCTACTGCTTCATCCACTGTTTTAAACGTTCCGTACTGCTCAAAGCTTATGTCAAAGTAATCATTCGGCCCAGCAAAGATAACGTCAGCCCCTAACTGATTAAGCAATGTCATATTACTCATGGCAACGCGTGAATGAACTATATCTCCAATTATCGCAACTTTTAACCCTTTAAAATCACCAAACTCTTCATAAATAGTCATAATATCTAATAAAGATTGCGACGGATGCTGTCCGTTACCACTACCCGCATTAATAATTTGAATCTTTAAGTTCATAAGTTGGTCCATATAATTTCGATCTGGGTGGCGAATGACAGCTACATCTACCCCTATCGCTTGCATAGTTAGAACAGAATCATATAAACTCTCACCTTTATTGACTGACGAACTTCCGACATCAAAATTAATTTGAAGCATGCCTAACTTATGCTCAGCCACCTCAAAACTATGCTTAGTCCGGGTACTATTCTCAAAAAACATATTCACCACTGTTGCATCACTCTGATATGTTCTACGACCTTCCTTAAAGTCGATAGCAGTCTTCAATAAATTTAATAACCCTTCATTATCAAATTGCTCTACAGATAAAAAATTTCTCACAATCATCTTCCTCCTAACAAAAAAGCGCCTTTAATCTTCGAGACTAAACGCACCTAAATAAGGATAGTTTCGCTTATGATCTCTCGGATCTATTTAAAGTCAAAAACTGATTAATAATTTATGATATTGTGACAGCATCCTTGCCATCTATTTCTTTGATTTGAACTCGCACACGTTCTTGTTTAGATGTAGGAATATTTTTCCCAACATAGTCTGGGCGAATTGGTAATTCACGGTGTCCTCGGTCTACTAATATAGCCAAAGATATTTCGGCAGGGCGTCCTCGATCCATACAGGCATCCATTGCCGCACGAATCGATCTGCCTGTATAGAGCACATCATCAACTAAGATGACTTTTTTACCTGATAGATCACTAGAATTTTCTGGTCTCTGGTCGGTATACTTCATATCATCGCGGTAGGCTTCGATATTCATTGACTCAACTAGCACGGGGCCTTCGATCTCAGCAATTTTTTTACCTAGGCGTTCAGCCAGAGGTGCCCCGCGCGTCGCAATCCCCATAAGGACAATATCTTCAATACCTTTGTGATGTTCAATAATTTCATAAGCTAGTCGGGTCAGAGCACGTTTCATTTCCATCTCATTCATTACAACTTTTTCCATTGTTTACCTCCTTGATAAAGAAAAGACCTCTCCTTAACCGCGGGCATGCGAAAGAAGAGGTCTCTAAAGAAAGAGTTTCCGACTGTACTTACCTTCTTCGTCTCACAGGACGCCAATTAAAGGATACTTATTAAGCTAAATTATATACGATATTTTTTATTAAGCAACTGTAAAAATTAGACTTATTCAATTAAATTTATATATAAGTTTGTATTTTGTTACTAAGAACTTTTTAATAATCAAGATATAAAGCCATTTTTGTCAGTTTATTTGAAATAAAATGATAAATAAACAGTTTGATAAAATTACTTTAATTTTATGATTAATTTTTAAATCTTAATTCTCTAGGATTTTTGATAATATAAAAGTCAATGAACAAAGAGTAGTACACATATTTTATTATTTTTTACTATTCTCTAATAAATTTCTGATCCGATTCAGGCACACCGTCTTCATCACTCACATAGCGTTCAACTTTCATAGTGAGGTCGTATTTTTCGCGCAAGTCTGTAATTTCTTGCACCATTGAAGAGGCGTGATGTCGGTCAATGGCTGCTTGATCGGTCCAACTATCAATTAATAGAATGGTCGTTTTGTCCTCTAATGGCGCAAAGTATTCATACTTTAAATTCCCTTCAGCGCTTCGGATTCTTTCAACAACACCTTTTGACATCATCTCTTTCGCAAATTTTAGAGCATTGCCTTCCTTGCCTGTGTAATAAATATTAATTGTAATTGTCATGCAACTTTATCCTTCTTGTGCAATATCTTGTATTAGTGGTTTCAGCCAGTCTTCGAGATTGTTTAATTCAAAACCTTCAGCTTCAATCTTATCTGAACGCAAGTATTGGTCGTAAACGGTGCTAAATGGTGATTCATGTGTCCGGTCATTCGTATATTCAACCTTCACTTCTTTACCAGTCATCTCTTCTAACCAAGCTATAAAAGTTTCGACAGTGATTGCGTTGCGTGAACTAATATTATAGATGCCTTCTTTTTGGTTCTCAATCGCCCACACAATCGACTCTGCTGCTTTCGTTCCTTTGACGTAGTTTACTTTATTCTTTGGATCCATAAAGTAAACAACTTCGTCATTCATTACTTTCTCAACATAAAAGTGCAGTCGCTCAGTATAATCATCTAAATCTAGGACAATTGGGAAGCGGAATGCTGTGAGCTTAAACGGTGCCTCAGTAAATAATACTTGTTCAACTTGCCTTTTCCCTTCGCCATAATTTACTTCGATATTTGGGTCAATATGATAAGTTAAAGGATCAAAGTCTGCTTCAGAGTAGCCATCAATATCCCCATTGTAAACCGCCATAGACGAAGTAAAGTAAAGATGATCAATAGAATCCTTGAATTTATCCATAATAATTCGCGCATCATCTGCCGTATAACAAATATTGTCAAAGACTGCATCCCAATTCTGTTCAGTCACTTCAGCCCATCCTTCGTGGCTCGCATCGCGCGCATCTAAAGTAATGTGCATAGCTTTACCTTCAAAGGGATTTGGTTTATTTCCACGTGTTGCAATCGTCACGTCATGACCGTTATCTAATAATTGTTGTACTGCCTTCATTCCAAAGTAATTAGTTCCACCTAATACTAATAATTTCATTTTGTACCTGCCTTCTTTAATTTTCCATTAGTTTTTGATAAATCTTTTCGTATGTTTTTCCATTTCGAACAGTCATTTGCTTATAACATGGAAACTTCACTAAGTATCTTGCATACGCCGTCTTTTTGTAATTGGCTTCGTCGTATTTCCCCCAATAAACTGCTAACTCACCAAAATGAATTTCTTCATTCCCTAAACTCATACTTGCTACTTCTTCTTTAAAAGCGTCTCGGTCTACAGCTTCTGTATAAAATAAAACATCTCGACGAGCAAATTCCTTATTCCACCACGCCGGTAAATTTAAGTAATCTGCTTTGTAAGCTTCAGCGCTAATAATAATTGAAAGTAAATCAAAATCCTATGCCTCTTTTAAATGAATTTGAACTTTTTCTCTAATCGAATTGATATCTTCATCGCTATTAAAGAAAAGATTCCCGCTAATGATATAGGAAATCACTTGGGTAAATCCAAGCGCTTCTAGGTTTTCTCTTAGTTACGCCATCACCACTCGATTCTTACCACCAACATTGATTCCTCTGAGTAATAGTACATGGTGCATAGTTTGGACTCCTGTTTACATAATTTTTTGAATTAATTTTAGGGCCCAATCTTTATAGGGCGGGTAGCGTAATTTAATATCAAACAAGTCAGTCTTCTCAATCACGCTTTTTGGATGTGAGAAGGTTTCGAGACTATATCTGCCGTGATATTGCCCCATCCCACTCGCGCCAACTCCCCCAAATGGGAGGTTGTAATTACTTTGATGAATCAGCGTGTCATTTATCGTTGCGCCACCAAAAGATAGATTTTTTATTATATACTCTTTCAAAGCTTTATCCTGCGTAAATAAATATAAAGCAAGCGGTTTGTCTTTCGAACGAATAAATTCTACTGCTTGACTCACTTCTCTATAAGTTAATATCGGTAATATCGGACCAAAGATCTCTTCTTGCATTAATTCTGTATCGAGTTCCGGTTCCAAGACTAACGTGGGTTCAATAGTTAGCATCTCTTTATTACTGCCTCCGCCATAAATAACACTTTGATTTTTCATTAATTTCTTCACACGCTTGAAGTGTCTTTTATTAATCATCTTAGAATAATCTGAATTCTCTAAAGGTTTCTTCGTGTAATATTCTTCAATGACTTCAATGAGGGCGCTGATCAAGTCATCACGAATCACTTCATCAACGAGAAGGTAATCGGGCGCGATGCAAGTCTGACCAGCATTGGTAAATTTCCCCCAAACAATCCGTTGGGCTGCATGCTTGATATTGGTCTCTTTTGCAACAATAACTGGACTTTTCCCACCTAGTTCTAGAGTTACTGGCGTTAAAGTCTGACTCGCTGTCTCCATAATTGCTTTTCCAACTTGAGTACTTCCAGTAAAGAAACAATAATCGACGCCTTCTTTTAGCAATTGCTGAGATACTTTTCCATCACCTTGCTCAACTGCAACATATTCACGTGCGAACACTGATTCAATAATTTGTTGAATTACCCTAGCTGTATATGGTGCCAATTCGGAAGGCTTTAATACGACACAATTCCCTGCCGCAATCGCCCCAACAAGTGGTACGAAACTTAGCTGAATAGGAAAATTCCATGGTGCAATAATTAAGACACGCCCATATGGTTCTTGATATATGTGGCTTTTAGAATAAAAATGCGCCAGAGACGTTGGAACGCGTTTGGGTTTAGCCCAATCTTTTACATGTTTAATCATATAATCAATTTCACCATAGACCGAGCCTAACTCTGTCACATAACTTTCAAATACGGGTTTATTTAAATCCTTTTTCAGCGCATCATAAATCAAAACATCATGCGCCTTAATTGCCTCTTTTAATCGTTTTAATTGTCTAATTCTAAATTTCACATCCAAGGTTATGCCACTTCTTAAAAATATTTCTTGTTCTGCTTTAACTTGCATCATGAAACGCCCCCTTCAGGTAAAAGTATATCATTGACCGAAATTAACCTCCAAACATGTGAGTGGATTGTTTGAAAATAAATAAAAACCCTTCTAGAGATCTTGCCTGTAAAAAGATTTATCAAAATAATTTCGTTAATGGCAGCTTATTCATCATGGTAATAGAGTATATTGACTACTTTAATCGCATAATCTGAAGAGACTATCGCGTCTCCTTGTATATGTCCTGTTGCCACGACTTGAGCAAAGACTCTGACTGAAAACTTGCTGATGTCATTAATGGACTGTTGGTCTAGCTTGTTAGCGAGAAAGCCTGTCTGACACAGTTGATGCGCACTTTACTTGCTTCTGTGATGATACTGTCTTTTAAACTCTCATCTTCGATATAAATGTATTCGAGAAAGTTCTGGGCATTTTGGCTGGCCCATGTTGCTAAAGATTTTTGAGGTATTTCTCAAGTAATTCCTCTAACTCAAGTCTTAAGTCAGCTGAGTCTTGATACAGAATATTATCTTCTAGTGATCTCAATAATTTTTTCATTCTAAATGATTGTTCAGTTGATGATAACTTTAAAATATCCCGAGTTGATCGAACTTTACCAGTAACTTCGATGACATTTTTTTCGATAAAAGTTTTATTGTATTTTGAATAATATGATTTTCCATCGATAAATTTTTAAAGCTTCAATTTGATTGGAGGTTTACTTCGTTGTACGTTTATCCGTTTCAATACGAATGAATTCAGGTAAGTAATTTGGTGTACATCCTTTTGAAACAAAATCACCTTTGTATAATTCTGTCTCCTCACCTAGAGAAACACAACGGTCGCGCAAGGTTTCATCATAAACTCCAATCCAACCTGCAGTAAAATTCATCGCCCACTGAACTTCTGGCTCTTCGTCCATAATTCTTTCTTCGATATCTTCTAGCAACGCTTCAGTATCATCCGTCATATTCTTTCCTGTCCAGCGTAGACGCCCTTGATAACTCCAGAAAGCGCGGCGTTGCAGAACAATCGAACTGTCTTTCCAAGATTCTAAGATGGCTTTTTCTCGCTTAGTTTTTGTTAAGTGATTTGTCATTAACCAGTCCATTAAATTATTACGCTCATCATAAGTATGTATTGCCATATCTAGACATAGAGCATCCAAGACTTCTTCTGAAAGTTCTTTTTTATCCATAATGAGGATGGCTAAAAGTCTTGGCTTAAACTCTTCACTCTCCCATAATTCTAGTGCTAAATCATGATCTTTTTTTATTTCTTTGGCTATTTTTCTTAAGTCGCCTAGTTTCGTATCCGGCTTTATTTCAGCTAGTAATTCTTTAGCTTTAGTTGTCATAATTCGACTCCTTTGTATTTGAATTCTTTACTCTCGCGAATTAATTATATCATATTCAAAACCAACTCATTTAAAATGTGAACTTGAGACAAATGTGTGTGTCATTTGGCTTGAGTTGGGTAAACGAAAGACAAACGGAGATTCCATTTAGCGCAAGATGAGCAATCTTAAGACAAACAGCAACTCCATTTGGCGCGAGTTTAGCAATCTTAAGCCATATGAAATTTGGTTTGGCATCAGATTCAGCATTTTGAATTTAACAAAAAATTTTCCATCAAAAAACGCCTTCCAAAAGCGAGTCGGACTCTACTTTTGGAAAGCGATAAATGTTTAATTATTTAATGTATTTAGATTCTAAGCCTTCAGCTTCAAGATATTCTCTTAAAGGTACTAATTCTTCAGCTTCATATCTTTCTTTGTATGCTTTGATTTCTTCAGCACTGTATAATTTAGAGTCCAGTTTTAAAGTTTCTACTGGGATTGGACGGTCTTGAGTAATTTTACAATCAATGACAACTGTACGGCCTTGTTTGTATTGTTCTACTGCTTCTTTCATAACGCTGTCCATATCTTCGATACGTGAAACTGTTAGACCAACAGCTCCTTGAGCTTCAGCAATCATAGCGTAGTCAACATCAGTAAAGTCAACACCGAAGATGTTTTTGTTAGTATCTTCATATTTGTTTTTAATGAAGGCATATTCAGTGTTAGCGAATACTACGTTAATAACTGGCATGTTATAACGAACGTTTGTTACTACATCTGGATATGTCATTGAGAACGCACCGTCACCGATGATGTTCCAAACTTGACGATCTGGATAAGTATTTTTCGCACCGATACCACCTGGAATTGCAATCCCCATTGTTGCGAATAATGGAGACGTACGCCACATATTCTTAGGAGTTAAGTTTAGGTGACGGATAGATGTTTGAGTTGAGTTACCAACATCAATTGAGTAAATAGCATCTTCGTCAGCGTGTTTATTAATAGCGTTATATACTTGATAGAATTGAAGAGGTCCTTCTTCTTTAGTTTCTAATTTGTTGATATATTGACGCCAGTTTTCGATATTTTTAAGGTTAGCATTCCACCATGCAGATCCTTCAACAGCATCTACTTTATCTAAGATCGCGTTCACAGCTTCACCAGCATCACCAAGGATAGCTACATCAGCTTTATGACGTTTACCTATCATAGTTGGATCGATATCGATTTGGATGAAGTTTTCAATGTTTCTGAAAGTTCCTTCAACTTCTGCGAATGGGAAGTTTGATCCAGCAAATAATACTGTATCTGCTTCTAAGATTGTTTCGTTCGCAGGTTTCCAACCAACACGGTAAGTTGATCCAGCTAAAGCTTCGAAGTCATATTCGAATGTTTCAAAGTTTTTACCAGTTGTAATTACTGGTGCTTTGATTTTACGAGCTAATTCTTGAACAGCTGGTCCGTGTCCCATAGTACCAATACCTGCATAGATTACAGGACGTTTAGATTTGTTTAATAATGCAACTGCTTCATCAATATCTTTATCGTTGATTGCTGATGGAACGTGGTGACGGTAGCTTGATCCTGAAGAATAGAATGCGTCTTCAGCGATTTCTTCAAAACCAAAGTTAGCTGGAACTTCTAATACAGCTACTCCACGTTTAGAAATTGCAGTTCTTGCAGCTTCGTCAATTAATTTAGGTAATTGCTCTGCATAAGCCACACGTTTGTTAAATACAGCAATATGATCATACATTGGATTTTGATTTAATTCTTGGAAGGCATCCAAATTTAATTCTCTTTGAGGACGAGATCCTAAAATCGCTACAACTGGAATATTATCCATAGCCGCATCGTAAAGACCGTTAATTAAATGCGATGCACCTGGTCCACCAGATCCAACAGTTACACCTAATTTTCCACCGAATTTCCGCTGCATCACTGCAGCCATAGCTCCAACTTCTTCGTGTTTAACTTGTAAGAACTTAATGTTGTTCTCTTCGTCTCCCATCGCGTCCATTAATGAGCTTAATGTTCCTGATGGAATACCATAGATGGTATCAACGCCCCATCCTTCTAATACTTTCAATACGGCCAAGCCGATTTTAATTTTTCTTCCTGACATTCAAAAAATCCTCCCAAAATATAATTATTTCTAACGTTATGATAATACCACTTCTCTAGAATAATTTAAACTATATTATGGATTAAATATTCATATTAAGTGATAAACTTTACCTATAATCACGTATAATATAGCCATAATCGCTATTATAACGCGCTTCGTTGGGGTTTTACCTTATATATATATACCCCATTCAGTTAAATAAAAACAGAAAAAAACACTTTGTCGAAAAGGTTTTATTTAAAATCAGCAAAAAATATGTGCTTGAACACTCATTTATTTGACTGTGTCTACATCTTAATGGTTATATTTATGGATTATACTGTCTGAACTTTCGTCAGTAATCTCCATAAAGGCGGATCATGTTTCAATCGATATGGTAAGTGGTTTGCCTTTGCTCTGCCACTCGTTGGACTATTTGATGTATTAGAGAATATCGTTTCATTCTTTCTGACTGCTAATCCAGTCTCTTTTTCCGACTGGTTAGTATTCACCGATTCAACATTAGCTGTGATTAAATTTGTTTTTTTGGAGATCGCAGTCATCTGGCTTGTACTCTCAATCATCGCGTTAGTAGGTAGTTATTTATACAGAAAATTATTTAATCCTGCCAAAACATCAGCGTAGCTGGAAGCTGGCTGCATTGGATAATTTACCTATTTCTTGTAAATTATTTATCTTAGTAACTAAAATTGCAGACCACTCATTACAAGTGTTTGAGAAGCAATTTGACAGTTTTCTACGAGAATTAGCTCATCGAGTGAATATGAGTGACGCAGCCATCAGTAAGCAAATGACTAAACTAAGCGAACATGGCTTGCTAGATATATACGTGAATCCAGCGAATAACCGCCATAATCAAATTCGCTTGACCGATGGGTGCACTCGGATATTAAATGACTGCACCCAAGTTCTAGATAAATTAGTAAAAGACCATTAGGATAAAGTTGACATTGACACCACTCAATTTGAAGGACAGATAATGGATCTCATTTCAACGTTTTATGAATAATATAATGACTCAGTAATCTTGGTAGTATTAACCAAGTTACCCCAAATACGATTCCGATTAATAAACCCATCAAAATTCCATTGTTCCGTCTACGATTATTATCATTTTCTTTCATCTTAACTACTCTGGTAATTCCATATTTTCTGTTACATCAATGGGAGTTAGTAATAGTCTAATAATACTGATTATTTTACATTGGCTTTGTCAATAAAATCATTCCTTCAACAGCCGTGTTCAATAAATCAACCTGTATATTTTTGCTTGAGTTCCCTTTGAAATCTGTGCATAGGCAGGAAATGTTGAGCATGTATGCATTGTAAAACTATTTTTTCTCCTTTATTTTTATACAATATCAGTTATTAACTAGTTTTAATCATATCCTACACAAGTTTTATGCTTCTGAAGACCTTGCATTAAATAATAATTTGCAAAGACTACCATTTTATTTATTGCAATTAGCTTTTTCAAGCTAGTGATACATCCTACGCTTCTTGTTTATCCGTATGTTTTATGTTAGAATCTAATATACAATTTGAAATCACAACTTATCCAGAGTAAGCAGAGGGTATTGGCCCGATGAAGCTTCAGCAACCTACCATTGGCAAGGTGCTAAATCCAACTCGAAAGAGGAAGATGAGTCTAACCCAGTTATTTGGCGCGACGAATCTCGTTGTGCTTTTTTAAATTGAATAAATAACTAGGAGTGGTTGTCTTGTTACCAGAAAAGAATATTAGTTTTGAGGAGTTCATAGAGGGATTGAATGAGTTACAAATTATGCCTCAATTTAGATTTCGACGGAGCCAATCTGGAGATTTAGATGAACATGATTTGATTTTTCTAGTTTGTACGAAAGGCTCAAAAAAAGGTGCACACATAGGTCGAACATGTCTTTGCTGCATCGGGTCTGCTAGTATTAATGACTATGAAAGCTTTAAAGACAGTATGAGTTCGAATGATTATGATACTCTCTTGACCCTTTTGTTTAACTTCACATATACTGACTTGAGATACAAAGCAATTAACTAGTAATTTTATAAAGCACAAAATGAAGAGAGTCACAGACCATGCCTTATTTGCATAGTGTTGTGACTCTCTTTATTGTATTATTTCAGTTTTATCGCCTGTTTTTTTCAATCTACACTAATATAGCTAAACAATAAATGATTCAAATAGGCTTCAAAATCCCTGTTAGCTCATCTAATGTTTTCGGTGGGTTAACAAGAATTTCACGGGCCTTATCCATATCACCTTTCACATTATATGTTAAAATTCCTGTTGGTTTACCTTTAAAAAGATAATAAACAATATAACCACCGGCAACTTCTTCAATAATCGCATCATCACGGTTTCGACTCATTTCACCAACACCTTCAATAGAAATATCTAAGACATCCGTATAAGAAAGTGGCGCACCATGATTATAAACTTCTTCAGCGCCCGTCATGTTTCGTCCCGCTACTTTCCCAGAAAACTCCGCTTGCTCTTCATGTTCAAAACGATTACGTCCTATGATTACATCTGGATAATTCAACACATCTCCTGCTGCATAGATATGTTTGTTGGAAGTTTGCAAATACTTGTCAGCAATAACACCATTACCCACTTCTAAGCCAGCTGCTTCTGCTAACTCAACATTTGGCTTTAATCCAATTCCTAAAACAAGAATATCCGCTTTCAATACAGCGCCATTCTCTAATGTAAGACTCACTTGATCGTCTGCTACACTGTAACTATTAGCATAAGTATTGTTTATCAAAGAAACGCCAATATCTACAAAGCGCTGATGAAACTTTTCAGCTAGCATTCGTGGTAGTCGTTTTTCATTTAATATTTCATTAGGAAAAACAAGCGTCACATCCATATCATTCAGCTTTAGACCTGCTGCAAGTTCTGCTCCAACCCAGCCTCCTCCAACGATAATGACTTTGCTCCTAGGTTTGGCTAATTGTCGGAGGTTTCGGTAATCTTCTAAGTTTCTTAAAGCTAGGACACGCTCACTTTCCAGCCCATCAATCCACTTTGGAGCACCACCCAGTGCATAAAGCAATTTTTCGTATTGATAGATTTCTCCACTCTCAATCTCAATCGTTTGTTGATCGGCATTAATTTGCTTAACAGTTGTCCCAGTTAAGAAATCAATCGATTCATCATCCGAAATGTTATAATATATCGTTTCTTTTGGATAGTCTGGCTCTGTCCAAAATTCTTTACTTAATGGAGGACGATAGTAGGGTTTGTCATTTTCTTGTGTGACTATCAACAATGTCCCTTCACGGTCATACTTACGAATTTCCATTGCGGCATTGGCACCAGCCATCCCGCCACCTAATATTATATATTTATATGAATGTTGCATAAATCATGCCTCCCTTTTTCTCTTCCTACATATATTACCAAAATTCTTCTTAAATGTTGTTGTATATGCTATATTTCATATTATCTCTCGAATTATATCTATGATTGTCTCAGTCATTCAAGTATAACCTATTAATAAAATATCAGCTTACTTATTGCCCATTTAGAGAAAAAGAAAGCTGCGATCCATAATCGTTAAAAATATACATAAAAGTGAGACACAAAACGATGCTAATGATATTGCATCGTTCTGTGCCTCTTTAATATTTCGGTTGTGTTATATGTATCTAAGTTCAACCTTAAATACTTTAATGGTATATTCTACTATCCGTGAAGCTGCTTAAAATTCTATGCAATCAGTGACCAAAGATGTTGAATCGTACCATTCTCTAACAGAATAAAAATACCCAAGCCGATGAAAACGACTGGTACGATGACTTTTTCGTAACGCTCAACTACTTCACCAATCATAGGAACCGAAGCCAATCGTTTAGATAAATAACATAAGCTAAAAATCCCAATGATAAAAACAAGGATCACAACCATGACTTCCTGGAAGGACATTCCAGTAAAGTAAGGAATATAAATTCCCAAATTATCTCCGCCAAGGGCAATGGTCAGAGCAACCACACTCGCAACTTCTGACTGTCTATGCGACATCTTTTCTTCCAAGTCCTTTTCATCTACATCTTCATCGATGAAGATAGCCCGAATCCCTAGAATC
This sequence comes from Ruoffia sp. FAM 20857, assembly GCF_045528645.1. Taxonomy (NCBI): domain Bacteria; kingdom Bacillati; phylum Bacillota; class Bacilli; order Lactobacillales; family Aerococcaceae; genus Ruoffia; species Ruoffia sp. FAM 20857. The sequence continues at coordinate 2,471 of NZ_JBGQRB010000015.1, read as the reverse complement.
AAAGGAAGTAAACCAAGTAACCCGATCACCCAATCTTGTGGAATAAAGTTCAGGAAGTACGCTGCAATGAGACTAAAGCCAACGAGCAACCCCGTTCCAATATATTGGCCAATATAAATTGATCGTTGTTTACCAGTATTCATGGTAGAGAAAAGAATCGTTAAAACAACCAAATAATCGATGGACGTAGAGATAAAAACTAACATTGAAGATATAATTATTTCCATAAGCCTCCCCTTTCAATATGTTTATTAGAATTGGTGGTTTTCACACAAACACATCAACTTGGCCAAAGCCAAGGGGGAATGTTTAATAAATTGCTTCATATAAAACATCCAACTTTCATATTTTTTTCACATGACTCATATGCTTTCTAAACCAACGTTTATGAAGTCACTTTGTTCCCTCATGAATTATACCATTAAACATACAATGTTTCAGCCACTCAGCTTGCTCATTCTGCTTGTCTTCTTGGGAAATCCGTGCATGGGCGGAACATCTACTTCTTCTGTCGCTAACGCTCTTTCACAAGTAGTGTTACCGCTTCAACATGGGACGAGTTGATAGAATTGATGTATTTGCGATTTTTGGTGAAATGGTCGTATGCGGTAACATGTCGACTATTTCGTACGTTCGTGGGAACAGGTCAAAAGTAAATATTATCGAATTCTAACTCTTAATTGAATAGTATTTCTTATTTTATTGTAAAGTTTAATTCCCTCTATATGTTCAATCACCATAGACACGCAATAATCCTGAGTATAATTTAGATCATTAATCCATTTATTTGAATTAATTATAACAAGTGTAAAGGACGAAGTAGGTATATTTTGAGGTTCCCTCTTATACTCTTTTATACCTTTTTGATGGCATCCTTTTTTACGAGTATCGATTCCCGGATTTATAACTATTTCATATTTTTTATCAATCACATTTGCAAGTTGTTCCTCATCACTTAAATCTACTTCAGCAAATTGATTTACAAGAATATCAGAGTCTAACGCATGGAATAATTTAAATTCCAATTGATTTCCTAAATAACTATCTCCGCGAGTCATTTTTATTAGTGGATTGAATGTTAGCGCCACTGGCACCCTTTTATGACCTTTGGCTTCGAAAAAAAGCTTTGGAACATCAACAGAATAGACTTGAATCTTGTTTAATCCAATTGTAGCTTCATCCAATAAAACTACTCTATTATCAAAGGACGCTATAGCATACTCATAGTTTGGTAAACCGTAACCTAATGAGTTAAAATGAAACTTCTTCTTATCGGTATTAGTCCCTTTAACATTTTTAATTTCAGGTAATCTAGTTGATTGTAACAATAGGTTTTTCAACAAATTAGCAGATCCATTTGGATATTTATTTGCAATTTTCCCAAGTATATTTGTCACCATAGGTGCTGAAAAACTAGAACCCACATAATGTGTAAATAATCTTTCCATTAGTAAGTTTGACAATAAAGATAGCTTACCACTCATAGTTTCTTTAATGTTTCCACCGCTTTCTCGTAATATCATGTTACCACCATCGTGAACATCTTCTGGTTTTAATATATTATTAATACCCGGATCAACTCGTGTAAAAGAAGATGGCTCATTTTCATCAGCTATCGGTGTCCATAATTCTTTTTTATGAAAGTCTAGTGATTGCTCCATAATATTAATTTCATGAGCTACTGAACCTACTGTAATAGAAAGAGCAGAAAGATAACGCAGAGATCGACTACTACAAACACTACAAAAAAATAAAAAATGTTGCAGTAGACATAAAGTCACTTTACCTAAAAAGGAACCGAAGTATATTAAAGAAAAAGTTGCTCAAGGATGGCCACTAGTCGTCATCAGTGGATGGGCAAGTTTTAGCTTTTACAGTGGATGGCGAAGACTCCGCTGGGCGCCCACTCTATACTCTGACCTCCGACAGTGACGTAATCAGCGACAATAACCTCAGCGTTTTAATTCGCAATGGGGCTAGTTTGATTGAGGCGCGCAACAACGCCTACTGGTCTCACACTTGGCTAGCCATTGCTTACTTCATCGGCTTGTTTACAATCGGTGTGCTAATCCTGTTCAACCTTGACTCTCTTTCCACATGGACTGTTGGACTGTACATTAAAGGTGCCGAGCCTGGGCCAATGATTAAGATTGGCTTCGCCGTCTCAGCATTGACACTGATTATTGTTGGCTTTATGTTTATGTTTATTACCTTTACCGAAATAGGCTAGTTAGTGTGTGCTCCCCCCCAGGCCGAAGCATGTGGGGAGTTTCTTTGTATTGACCGTCACAAACTCATTGAGAGTCACTTAGCAAGTTTCCTGATTAATATTTATGAAATTAACGGTTCTTGAATTTTTGGTGTTGGTGAGAGAAATCTCACTGACACCTTTTTTTGTATGTACACAAAAGCCAGTGAATTCCTATATAATAAAGTTACCATACATTACTAAAAGGAGAATTCACTTGGCT